>JACROV010000067.1 GCA_016214285.1 Candidatus Omnitrophota bacterium
CCGGCCCACAATCGTCTGATACGTTCATTCATCGTCGGCTGGAGTGCACGGTACTTCGCCCGAATACTTTGTTCTGCTCTCATCCATTGAATCATCCAACAGAATGGAGAAATAGTCAAGTAATTTCATTACAAATCCTTAACACATAACACATAAAACATGACACGCGCTTTACCAGCGCACGACGTTTGCCGCCGAGACGAGTCCCGCCCCGAAGGTAACCAGCACGACGTTATCACCGCGCCTGATCTTCTTTTTCTTGACCGCTTCATACAAGGCGACGGCGATCGACGCGGCGGACATATTGCCGTATTTGTCGATGTTGATAAAAATTTTTTCTTTGGGAAGCCGGAGCTTGCGGGCAACCGCCGAGATGATCCGGTCATTGGCCTGGTGGGGCACAACGTAATCGATATTTTCCAAATTTAATCCCGCCTTTTTAACGGCGATCTCAACCGCCGCGGCCATCGAATTGACCGCCACCTTGAACAGTTCCTGGCCCTGCATCGCGATGTGCGGCAGGGTGATCATCTTTGTTTGCTGGTCGAGCGGCTCGCGTTCTTCGGCGACGACCATCATCAGGTCGCCGAAATGCCCCTGCGCGTGCATATAATCCGACAAGATCCCCCGCCTGCCCGCCACGGGTTTTAAAACGCACGCGCCGGCCCCGTCGCCGAAAAGGACGCAGGTATTGCGGTCGTTCCAGTTGACGTAGGTGGTGATCTTTTCCGAAGCGATGACGAGGGCGTTCTTATAAACGCCGTTTTGGATAAATTGCCTGGCGGTGGTGAGCGCGTACAAGAAACCCGAACAGGCGGCGCTGATATCGAAGGCCGCGGCGCAGGGCGCGTGGATGGCCTTTTGCACCAGGCAGGCCACCGACGGGAAACTGCTGTCGGGACTGATGGTGGCAACGACAATGAGCTCGACTTTCCCGGGATCAAGACCGGCGTTTTTAAGCGCCTCGCGGCCGGCCTTGATGGCCATGCCGCTGTTTTTCTCGTCCTTGCCCGCGATGCGCCGCTGTTTGATCCCCGTGCGGGAGATGATCCATTCATCGGAGGTCTCGACCATTTTCTCAAGGTCAAAATTCGTCAGGACGCGTTTGGGGAGATAGTGACCGAGACCGGCGATGCCGACGTTCGACATGTGATTTCCTTAGTTTGAGTCGTCAGTCGTCAGACGTCAGTCTTCAGATTTGGCTGACGACTGATGACTGAAGTCTGACGACTATCCAGAAAGTTCTTTCGCCATCGCCGCGATGATGTTGTGGTCCACTTCGCGGATGGTGGCGCGGATGGCGTTCTTGATGGCCTTGGGCGACGACCGTCCGTGGCTGATCATGACGATACCGTTGACGCCCAACAAAGGCGCCCCGCCGTATTCGGTATAATCCGCCAGCTTTTTGATATGCTGCAAGCGGGATTTCATGAGCATCGCGCCCGCCAGCGCCAGAGGGCTTTTTTTGATCTCGCGGCGCAAAAGCGCGCCCGCGGATTCCATCAACCCTTCGGAGACCTTGATGACGACGTTGCCCACGAACCCGTCGCAGATAATGCAATCGACGCGGCCTGTAAAGACCTCGTTGGCCTCGACGTTGCCGGTAAAATTCGTCACGCGCTCTTCCATCAGTTTGTGGATATCTTTGACGAAATCGCCGCCTTTGGTCGACTCTTCCCCGATATTCAAAAGCCCCACGGAAGGATTCGCCACGCCCAGGACCTCACGGACATACACCCGGGCCATCAGGGCGGAATGGAACAAATGTTCCGGTTTGGGATTCGTGTTGGCGCCGACGTCGATAAGAAAAGAGAATTTGCGTAAGGTAGGAATAACGAGACCGATGGCGGGGCGCTCAACGCCTTCGAGCATCCCCAGGATGAACGATGAGGCCGCGACGACCGCGCCCGTGTTGCCCGCGCTGACAAAGGCGTCCCCGCGCGATTCTTTGAGGACATCGATGCCGACGGATATCGAAGAGGCCCTTTTCTTGCGGATGGCGACCGTGGCGTGCTCTTCCATGCCGATCACTTCCGGCGCGTGCACGATCTCAATTCTTGTTTTATCGTAGCTGTGCTTGGCTAATTCGGCTTCGACCTGCTCTTGCGCGCCGACTAAAACGATTCTTACGTCAAATTCCTTAAGGGCCTCGATCACTCCCGCGACCACCGCCTGGGGAGCGTGATCCCCGCCCATTGCGTCGATGACGATCTTCAACTTTATTCTCCTTTGAAAGTCGTCAGACGTCAGTCTTCAGTCTTCAGTCTTCAGATTTTGCTGACGACTGATGACTGACGACTGATGACTACGAAGTTTTCTTTTCTTCCGCTTCGACCTTGATCTCCAGAACCGGCTTGCCCTTGTAATACCCGCAGGAAGGACACACGCGGTGCGAAAGAATCGGCTTCTTGCACTGGGGACACTTGCCCAAGCTGGCCATGGTCACCTTATAATGCGTGCGGCGCTTGCGGCCGCGCTGTTTCGAATGCTGTCGTTTTGGTAAAGCCATTTTTATCTCCTTTGAAAAGTCGCGAAAATACGCTAAATTTAACGCGAAACAACGCTAAACGTTTTCGCGTTATTCTGCGTCAATTTTCGCGTATTTTTGCGATTACTTGCATTTACATTCTTCGTTATTGAGGTCCGCCCCGCATCCCGGGCAGATCCCTTTACAATCTTCCTTGCACAATACCCGCAGAGGTACATTCAGAAGGACCTCCTGGCGAATATCCTCATCAAGCTCAACGGCCTCGGTCTGTTTGTCGACGGCAAAATCAAGCAGAAAATTGCCATTCCAGTCGCGCTCGATCCCGGCCAGGCACCGGGCGCAGACGGATCGATATTTGCCGTGGACTTTGGTTTTTGCCAGGACCGTATTGTTTACCCGGTTGACCTTCGCCTGAACATCGAGCGGCGCGATGAAATAACCCGGATCATCTTGCGTAAGGCCGATCGCCGCAACGGGAATATGGCCGGAAACTTCAATGCCTTCCGGCTGGATGTCTTTGATCGCGATTTTCAAAATGATCTAAGGAAGCAAGAAACAAGATTCAAAGAAGCAAGAAAATACAAAAATAAAATCTGTTTCCATCCCTCTTAAATTCTTGCTTCTGTGATTCTTTTCTCTGCTTCTTTGCCTCTGGCTTTTTTATTTCTTTTCTTTGCTTCTTGCTTCTTGTTTCTCAACTTCTCTTTCAACTGCTTCACCACAAACCCCGGCACGAACGAAGAAACATCCGCCCCCAACGCGACCGCTTCCTTGATCAGCGCCGAAGAAGTAAAAGAGTGCCCCTCCGACGGCATCAAAAAAACCGTTTCGATGTCCTCGGCCAGGCGGCGGTTGGTCAGCGCCATCTGGAATTCATACTCAAAATCCGAAACCATGCGCAAGCCCCGGATAAGGACCATGGCTTCGCTTTTACGGGCGAAATCGATGATCAGTCCGGTAAAGGCCTCCACCCGTATTCCCTTCATTCCCCGGGTCGCCTCTTTGAGCATAGCCAGACGCTCTTTCGCGTCAAATAACGGCTTTTTCTGGATATTGTTGGCAACCGCGACAATGACCTCATCGAACACACGGGCTGCCCGCTTGATCAGATCGATATGTCCGTAGGTAACGGGGTCAAAACTGCCTGGGTAGACGGCGCGGCGGAGCACTTCGGATCTCCAAATCAGGTTTTGTGTTAAGTGTTATGTTTTATGTTTCAATGGCTTACAATACGCTTAACACATGACACATAACACATTATACATGACATTTATATATTGACAGTAGAGTGCTTCCGTATTTCCGTTGTTCGCTGCGAACCAGGTTACCCTGGGATTCCGGGAGGATTTCCTCCTTCTCATGCTGTATCACGACGATGCAATTGGCGGTCACTATATCATAGGCCCCCAGGGTTTTCAACATTTTTTTTGCCAGTCCGATGGTATATGGCGGGTCCGCGAAGACAATATCGAACTTTCTGCCCCCGGCGGCGAAGCGCTTGATGGAGGCGAAGGCGTCGGCCTCAACCATCTCATAAACCACTTGCCCCGCCATGGGCGGGGCTTGGCGGGTACTGCCTAAAAGAGGCACGCCCAAAAGGTCCAGATTCTCCCGGATGAGCTCGCTGGAGCGCTCGTCTTTCTCCACAAAGGTCACTTTCCGCGCCCCCCGCGAGAGCGCCTCCAACCCCACCCCACCGCTGCCGGCAAAAAGGTCCAGAAAAGTCAGACCGGTCAAGTCCTGGCCTAAAAGATCGAATAAGGCCTTGCGTGTGAGGTTCTGCGTGGGCCGGATGCCTTGCGGCATAAAAAAATTGCGGCCTTTGTATGTGCCTGCGATGATTTTCATAAATCGCAAAAATACGCAAAAACTTTTTCGCGAAATTTCGCGAAAATTTTCGCGTTCTTTCGCGCTACCGGTATCAACCGGCAGTCACGTCTGTTAAATAACTCGGATACCGGCGATGGATGATCTCCCCAACGCGCCGGTTCTGCTCTTTCTCCAATTTTGGATCGACGCCGGTCAGCGCCGTCGCTTCCTGTCTGGCCAATTCCAGAATATCAAGCTGGGTAAAAGGATTGGCCACTTTTAATTCATTAAGCCCGTGTTGATGGCGGCCGAAATAGCGCCCGGGGCCGCGAATTTCCAGATCATGCTGGGCGATCTTGAAGCCGTCGGTGGTGGAGACGAACGCCTTGAGGCGCTGCCGGCTGTCATCCGTTTGCGCGTCCGCGACCAAAAGACATAATCCGTCCTCTTTCCCGCGGCCGATGCGCCCGCGCAACTGGTGCAATTGCCCCAGCCCGAAACGCTCCGCGTGTTCGATGACCATGACACTCGCCGCCGGGACGTCGATGCCGACCTCGAGCACGGTGGTGGCGACCAGAATGTTGATCTTCCCGTTTTTGAACTCTTCCATGACCGCCTGGCCTTCTTTGGGCTTGAGCTGGCCGTGGATGAGCCCGACGCGGAAATCCTTGAACGTTTCTTTCTTGAAATGGTTGAACATCGCCCGCGCGGCCTTGAGGTCGAGTTTTTCTGACTCCTCGATGATCGGATACACGACGTACGCCTGCCGGCCTTCTTTAAGCTGTTCGCGTGCCAGAGCGTAAACTTCCTCGGCGCGCTCTTGAGAGAACCACCTGGTTTTCACCGTGCCCCGCCCGGGCGGGAGTTCATCCAGGACGGAGAGGTCCATATCTCCGTAAAGCGTGATGCATAAAGTCCGCGGGATCGGGGTGGCGGTCATGATCAGGATGTCGGGATTATTCCCTTTTTCCGTCAAAAGCGCGCGCTGACGCACGCCGAACTTGTGCTGCTCGTCAATAACGACAAAACTTAAATTCTTGAACGCGACTTCTCCGCCCATCAAAGCGTGCGTGCCGATGACCAGATCGATCTCGCCGTTACGGATCGCTTCGTATAGTTTTTCCTTTTCCTTACCCGTGACCGCGCTGGTCAACAACGCGATCCGCAAGTCCTTAAGATGTCCCTGTCCGATCATGCGGAAAATATTTTCATAATGCTGGCGGGCGAGGATTTCGGTGGGGACCATCACGCAGGATTGGAAACCGTTGCGCGCGGCCGCCACGCAGCCAAAGATCGCCGCCAGCGTTTTGCCCGAGCCGACGTCGCCCTGCAAAAGCCGCAGCATCGGGGTATCTTTTGCCATGTCCTGACGGATCTCCTGGATGACCCTTTTCTGCGCGCGGGTCAACGTGAAGGGAAAGCCGTCGATGAATTTCAGCGTCTGCGCGTCGGTCATCTTGTGCGCGAAGCCTGGTTTGTGCGTGATGCTCAACCGGCGCGCGAGGACCGCGATCTGGAAAAAATAAAATTCCTCGAAGGAGATCCGTTTCATCGCGTTCTCCTGGTCAGGGAGCGTATCCGGGAAATGGACCTGGCGGAGACTGCGTTTGATATTATACAGTTTATATTTATTGCGCAGCGGCACCGGCAATTCGTCGGTGAGCTGGTTCTGGTAGCGCTCGAGGCAGGCGTGAATGGTCTTGCGCAAAAACCGCTGCGTGATGCCCCGGGTCAAAGGATAAATGGGCACGATGCGTCCGAGGTTCAACCGCTCGTCTTCTTTCTCCCCGATGATCTCCCATTCCGGAGAGATCATCTGCAAACGGTTCCTGTACATATCGACTTTACCGTAACAGACCGCGTGGCGGCCCTCTTTAAAATAATTCAACAGATACGGCTGGTTAAACCACGTGCAGGCCAGATGCCCGCCGTCATCTTCCAGCACGACTTCCAGGACGTGTTTTTTGGTATACCAGCTGCGCCGGGACGAACTGCCCAGGACCTTGCCGGTAACTGTCTGGAATTCACCCGCCTTAAGCCGGGAAATGGGAACAAGGCTGCGGCGGTCTTCGTAGCGGCGCGGGAAAAGATACAACAAGTCCTCCACGCTTTCGATGCCCAGCCGCTGGAAAATCTTTTTGCGCGCCGGCCCCACGCCTTTGACGAATTGGATGGAGATGTCGTTAAGGGAACGCATGGGGTTCATTTTTAACCATAAAATAAAAAAAGACAAGGCTTTATTTGCCATGTCTTGTAACAAAATTCGAAGCACGAATATCGAAATCCGAAACAATACGCAAATTACAATGATTTAAATCCAAAACGGATGATTTAAAATTTTGAATTTGTTTCGTATTTTCCGCCCGAGGCGGATCAGCCTCAGGCTGACGTGCTTCGGATTTCGAATTTTAAAGCAGCTATCTCATGCGGCTGATCTTTTTATGCAGCTGCTTGCGGTAACCGTGGTTGAAGACCTCGGTGAAGTCATAACCGTTGCGGAACTGCTCGATATCGTCTTCCTCGGTCTTGCTCAAGACCCGGTTATCGACCAGATTAAAAACAACGTTCCCGAAATCTTCGGTGGATCTGATGCCCCAGTAGTTCAAGACCGTGACGGTCATGGGGCCGAAGCGCTTGAGGAGAAGTTCCCGGATGCCGCAGAGCAGTTCTTCCCCGCTGACGTGGCGGGGGCGGCCGTATCTTCGCTGCGTGTAGGACATGGCCTCCATGACAAACAGATATGCCCCTTCCCGGTAGCGCGGGTCCCGATCATGGATTCTTTCGATTATCGCTTCGAAATGTTGTCCCATAACGATTTTTATAGTAACACACCGAAAAACAGAAAAGCAAATGTTTATATAAAATTTTTTATCGATTTTTTTCAAACCGAAAAAACGCAGGTTGCTTTTTCCGGAAACTTATGCATAATCCCAAATTTTGTTCCCGAAAAGGGAACAAAATTTGCCCCAAAGGGGTTGCACGACAAAATCCTTTTCGGATTTTGTCGGCTTGCAAGGTAATCCCGGATTTTTCGCCACACAATTTGTGCGGCCGCAAAATTTGGGATACCCCGCAAAACAGGACAAACTCTCATCGAGTTTGTCCTTGCGGCCTCTCGCTATCGCTCGAGGCGGATTTTTCTATCTTTCTATCGAAAAATCCGGGATAATGGATGCCGTGTCCACAAACCTCCGACGGGCATGGGAATTCTATTTCGCCTACGCGATCCTGCTGACCGCGGGCCGGGCGTACAGCATTTTCACTGCCGGCGCGCCCGAGCATCTGTACCTTCAGGTCATCTACGCCTTCACTCCGGATCTTCCCATTATTTATATCCTCGCCATCCTGCACATCGCCATTAATGTCTTCCACTGGCTTCCCCTGGCATTGTACATTTTCGAACGGCCGCTGGGGCCGCGATGGTTCTGGAAGGTCATGCTCGTCCTGCGGATCATCCTCGATGTCACGGGGAACTCCTACGCGAAAAATATCCTCGTTTCCCTCTGCCGGAACGATCCCTGGCTGTGCGTTCTGACGGGTCTGTTCCTTGCGCTCCCCTACGCGCCATGGTACTGGGCGTGCTGGCGGTATGCATTCCTTAGAAAACAGTAGCAAGCCCGTCCAATTGGGTATACCCCTTATGAAGCTTCCTTGCTCCTTAGCTTTTCGGCCGCCAGTCTCTTCGCGGAAGATTGGGGTCAAAGTCGTTAGAATTATCTTTCGTCAAATCCGTTCTTTTATTATCCTTTGACGCCGCATCATCTGTGACTGAATCTTTCCCGATCCCTTCCTGGACATCTTTTACTTCCTTTTTAAACATCCGAATGGCCTGGCCTAATCCCCTGGCAATATCCGGCAATGCCTTTCCCCCGAAAAGAAGCAAAACAACAACAAAAATGACAATTAATTCCTGCAATCCTAAACCAAACATATACATTCTCCTCTCTTTGTCCCCCATGCCCCCGCTGCGATGAGTCTCTGAAAATGCCAAACACAATCAGGGGATTATTTGATTAATTAACGAACAAAACTATTAATCCAGAGGCCGGCCAAAGCCGTTATGAAAATAACAGCCATGGCGATAAAAACATGTTCGCCGATAATTTTATACGGCGCGGCCTTTTGATCGCGCGCGATCAAAAGGCTGATAATGGCCACTAAACTTAATCCCCAGAGAACGCTCGCGATAATCGCTGTATTTAAGTCAAATAACGCCACCGGGACTAAAAAGCTTGCGGCAAAAATAAATTTGGAGACAAACGTTGCGATCGTTGATTCCCAGATCTCTGCAGGAGTGTGTTCATTTTCAGATTCCTCATGAACATGCATCCCCAAGGCATCAGAGAAGGCGTCGGCGATGGCAATCGTCAAAACACCGCCGACCACCGCTTTAAGAGATCGCGTACCGGCATAAAGACCGACCATCAGTCCCATCGTCGTAATAGCCCCGGAGGTTACGCCGAAGCTGGCCCCCACGCGCAATGTTTCCTTTATTTTAAATTTTAGGGTTATGCCCTTGATGACCATTACTACTAAATCTTGTGGATATGATTCAATCTTTACCGCCATGAATATCTTGAGCCGTAACCGGAGCGATATTTACCGCTTGTTGGATAATGCGGTAGAACAACAATCCACGAGATTGAGAGGTTCTTCGATTAAATCGAAAAACAAATTCGTCCAGATAATAGCTCAAGTGAGAAGGGCGTGGCGCACCCTGATGCGTTCCTTGCAGCCAACGCTTCAGCAAGGCAACAACTCGGTTGGCC
>JACROV010000068.1 GCA_016214285.1 Candidatus Omnitrophota bacterium
CGCGCCGGCTTTGTACGCACAATCGATATTTCGCAAAACTCGATGATCTCGTCGGAGTTGTCTTCGATCAGTTCAATCGATGGAGCCGCCCGAACAATATTCTGCGCAGATTATGCGCAATTACTTAAGACGCTATGTATATTTACAAATATTTATGAAATTTATTGAAGAACAGTTGAAGAAAGTCGGGCAGTTATTCGAGAAGGGTAAACCGCTCGAGAAATTCTATCCGCTTTATGAGGCGCTGGACAACTTTTTGCTGACGCCGGGCAAGACGGTGACGAAGGCGCCTTTCGTGCGGGACGCGGTGGACATGAAGCGCGTGATGATTTTTGTGGTCCTCGCGCTTATCCCGGCTACGCTGATGGGGATCTACAATACCGGCTATCAAATTGAGATCGCCAAGGGGTTGACGCATTCGTTCTGGGGCGCGATGGAAGCGGGCGCATGGAAGGTCATCCCGATTATTTTGGTCAGTTACGCGGCCGGTGGATTTTGGGAAGTCCTGTTCGCCATCACGCGCAAGCACGAGATCAATGAAGGGTTTCTGGTGACCGGGATCTTGTTCGCGCTGACGCTGCCGCCGACGATCCCGCTGTGGCAGGTGGCGGTGGGGATCTCCTTCGGTGTTGTGTTCGGCAAAGAGATCTTTGGCGGCACGGGAATGAACGTGTTCAATCCCGCGCTGGTCGCGCGCGCGTTCGTCTTTTTTGCCTATCCGGCGCAGATCTCCGGTTCGACCGTGTGGGTGGCCGTCGATGGCTTCACCCGCGCGACACCTCTGGCGGTCGCGGCCGCCACACCCAAAGGACATTCCGTGGTACAGGCCTTGGGAGACGCCGGCTATAATTTCCAGAATATGTTTTTTGGGTTTATTCCCGGTTCGATCGGGGAGACCTCCGCGCTGGCATGCCTGATCGGTCTCGCGTTTCTTTTGGTGACCGGTGTGGCCAGCTGGCGGATCACGGTTGCCTGTGTCCTCGGGCTTTTGACGATGTCATCGGTATTTTATTTCTTGCAAGGGGCCGAGAGGCTGGCTTTCTTCGCGCTGCCGCCGTACTGGCATCTGGTCATGGGCGGGTTCGCCTTCGGGGCCGTTTTCATGGCGACCGACCCCGTTTCGTCCGCGGCGACGAACGTCGGGCGCTGGATCTACGGTTTTTTGATCGGCGTTTTGACCGTTTTGATCCGTGTGGTCAACCCGGCGTACCCGGAAGGCGTCATGCTTTCGATTCTGTTTATGAACGCCTTCGCGCCCTTGATCGATTATTTCGTGGTGGAAACCCACATGAAAAGACGGCTGCAACCTAAAAAACTGGGATAGAAGCAAAGGTACATCTTTTACTATGAATATCAGCAGCACGCGTTACACATTTATTTTTGCCATTATCGTTTGTGTGGTCAGCGGTGTTTTGCTTTCCGCCGTTTCCGAGGGACTGCGCAAGCAGCGGGAACTCAACGAAGAGCTCGACGTCAAAAAGAACATCCTCAAGGCCGTGGCCTTGAGGGATCCGATCTCGCCCAAAATGAAGGGGCCGGAGGTCCTGAAGGTTTATGGCAGCAAGATTGAAGAGCTCGTTATCGACGCGCGGGGCAATGTCGTTGCGGGCAAAACCCCAAAGCAGCTGACGGGAAAAGACAAAGACCTGTTTCCCCTCTATCTATATAAGGAAGACGGGCAGTTGATGGCGTACGCGTTTCCGGTCGTTGGACAGGGGTTGTGGTCGACGCTCTACGGCTACCTTGCCGTGGAGGCGGACGCGACGACCATCCGCGGGGTCACCTTTTATAAACACGGCGAAACGCCGGGCCTGGGGGGAGAGATCGAAAAAGAGTGGTTCCAGAATAATTTTAAAGGTAAAACGATCTATTCCATGAAAGAGCATAAATTGACGCCGACCGTTGTCGTCAAGGGCAAGGCCGCGGATGTTGTCAGCAAGGACGAATTGAGCTATCATGTGGATGGCATCACGGCGGCGACGTTGACCGGCAAGGGCGTTACGGAGCTGATGGCCCGCTGGATCACGGTCTACGACGCTCATTTAAGCAAGTTGCGCAAAATCTGAAATCCTGGAGGTGTGCTGTGTCCGAGGCGCTGTTATCCACTAAAAATAAAAAAATTATCAAAGACGGGGTTTGGGATACCAACCCGATCACGTTCCAGATTCTGGGGATATGTTCGGCGCTGGCCGTCACGACCCAATTGAAAGCGGCCATCGTTATGTCTTTGGGGTTGACCTTTGTCACGGCCGGGTCGAACGTGGTCATTTCCCTGATCCGGAACTTTATCCCTCCGCAGATCCGTATTATCGTCCAGCTGACGGTCGTCTCGGCGCTGGTCATCAGCATCGACCAGCTCTTGCGCGCGTATATGTTCGACGTGAGCAAGCAATTGAGCGTTTTTGTCGGGCTTATTATCACTAACTGTATCGTTATGGGGCGCCTGGAGGCTTTCGCGATGGGCAACCCGCCGTGGAAATCGTTTTTAGACGGCCTGGCCAACGGCGCGGGGTACAGCGCTATTTTGATCCTTATCGGGATCGTCCGGGAAATTTTTGGGTCCGGGACGCTGCTGGGCCACCACGTTATTCCCGCGTCGTTTTACGCGGCCGGATATGTCAATAACGGGATGATGGTCTTGGCCCCGGGGGCGTTCTTCCTTTTGGGGACCATCGTCTGGATCCAGCGTTCGATATCGGGGTACAAGGAAAGTTGAGTGGCCGGAACACCGGCCACGAAACCCTGAGCGAAGTCGAAGGGTTAAGGGGAGAAAAACCATGGATATCGTTCATTATCTTAATCTGGCGATCAAGGCCATATTCGTCGAGAATATCCTGCTGGCTTTTTTTCTGGGCAACTGTTCCTATATCGCCTGTTCCAAGAAGATCGATACGGCCATAGGCCTGGGGACGGCGGTCGTTTTTGTCATGGTGATCTGCACGCCGGCCTGCTGGGCGGTAAAGAATTTCTTTTTGGCCAAAGGCGCGCTGCACTGGGTCAGTCCGGTTTTTAACAATACCGACCTTAGTTTTCTTATCTTTATTTCATTCATCGCGGTCATCGCGGCCATGACGCAGATCGTGGAGATGCTGGTCGAGAAATTTTCTCCGGCCTTGCATAGTTCATTGGGGATTTTCCTGCCGCTGATCGCGGTCAATTGCGCGATTCTGGGCGCGGCGCTTTTTTTGGACCAGCGTAATTACAACTTTTTAGAATCCATTGTCTTCGGACTGGGTGGAGGGATCGGCTGGGCGCTGGCCATTGTCGCCATGGCCGCCATCCGCAAAAAGCTGGCGTATTCGAATATCCCCGCGCCGTTACGCGGATTGGGGATCACGATGCTCATCTCCGGTTTGATGTCGATGGGGTTTATGTGTTTCGCCGGGATACGGTTATAAAAAAATTAATAGTTAATGGTTAATGGTTTTTGGCCATTAACTATTTACCATTTACAATTAACGGTTTAAAATGCCACTTTTCCTTTATGTCCTGACCAGCACGGCCGTATTCACGGCCATCATCCTCTTTCTGGTCGCCGTTATTATCCTGATCAAGATAAAGGTTATCAAGCCCGGCGCCTGCAAGGTCTACGTTAACGATGACCCCCAGCCTCTCGTTGTCTCTGCCGGCGCGAGTTTATTAACTACGCTTGCCGATAACAAGATCTTCATCCCTTCGGCCTGCGGCGGCGGCGGGACGTGCGCGATGTGCAAGTGCCAGGTTCTCGAGGGCGGCGGGCACATCCTCCCCACGGAAACAGGCCAGATCAACCGCAAGATGCAAAAACAACATTACCGCTTGGCCTGCCAGGTCAAGGTGCGTAATGACATGAAGATCCATGTCCCGGATGAGATCTTCCATATCCAGAAGTTCGACTGCACGGTACGCTCCAACCACAACGTCGCCACGTTCATCAAGGAGTTGGTCCTGGACCTTCCGCCGGGGCAAAATTTGAACTTTAAAGCGGGCGGCTATATCCAGATCGATATCCCGCCGTACAAACTCGATTTCAAGGATTTTGATGTTGCGGAAAAGTACCGCGGCGACTGGGATAAATACAAATTATGGGACCTGAAATCGCATAACGAAGAGCCGATCTTCCGCGCGTATTCGATGGCCAACCACCCGGCCGAGGGCAACCGCGTGATGCTTAACGTGCGCATCGCCACGCCGCCGCCCAAAGATATGTCCTTGCCGCCGGGGAAAGCGTCTTCCTATATTTTTAATCTCAAGCCCGGGGATAAGGCGACGGTCAGCGGGCCTTACGGGGAATTTTTCATCAAGGATACCAGGCGCGAAATGATCTACATCGGCGGCGGGGCGGGCATGGCGCCGATGCGCAGTCACATTTTCCATTTATTCCATACCTTAAAGACGCGCGACCGCAAGGTGAGCTACTGGTACGGCGCGCGCTCCAAGAGGGAAATGTTCTACGACGACGAGTTCAAGGACATCGCCAGGAATTTTCCGAATTTTACCTACAACGTCGCTCTTTCCGAACCCCTGCCCGAGGACAACTGGACCGGGCCCACGGGGTTCATCCACAACGCCGTTTACGAGAATTACCTCAAAAACCACGCGGAGCCCGAAGAGATCGAGTACTACCTCTGCGGCCCGCCCATGATGATTTCCGCCGTACAGAAAATGCTCGACTCCCTTGGCGTCCCTCCCGAGATGATCGCGTTTGATATTTTTTAACTCACTGCCCTCTGGCAGTGAGTTAAAAAATATCACCCCCGCGCTTTATTTTGTTCTTTTTGCTTGGTCAAAAAGAACAAAATGTGCGGGGGCGTCCCGCAAAATCAGTTTGACAAACCTCCCGCCGTCATTTAAGCTTTAACTTTTCTTCTACAGTTCGAAGGCATTTTTTGGGGGTCAGATTTCTATTCTCGACGGAGATTGGCCGTAGCGGGCGCGAATTTTTTAAAAATGCGGTGCCAGGGAAGCA
>JACROV010000053.1 GCA_016214285.1 Candidatus Omnitrophota bacterium
TATTACATTAGGGTTATGCCTTTGATGAACAGTGCAACAGGATTTCGTGCCCATCGTATGCTGGAAGTGGTAGTCAAGGGCATAACCCTATATTACATATTGGGGCAGTGGTAGTCAAGGGCATAACCCTAATTCATTTTCACCCTGTTTTTATTTCGCGATTGAAGTGGCGACATTAGGGCTGTCAGGGTTCACATCCAAAACCCGCTTGCCTGGAATGACGATCAGGTCCATATCTTCCATGGGGATTGCTCCAAGCAAAACCTGATCTCCCATAACCAACGCACCGGCAAAACCAACCCGGTTTTTGTACCTGATTTCGACAGGCCCGACATAAGGGACCAGTTTCTTGCTGCCATCCGCGAGGGTCACCTCTTTTTTATCTATTTCTTCCAACTTCAATTGGATTTTTATATGCTCCGGGATACAAAGATGGACCGCGCCTGAATCGACAAGGGCGTTCTCTTCCAGTATCTTTAATTTCTTCTCCCGGGGATTTTTTAAACTTATCTTCGCGTTTACCAGTCCCATGATATTTTCTCCCAATTTATGTTGTACTATTCCCGCCCCTCTAAAATGTTCCCGATGACTTTATCGGGATCATATTAAGTCATCGAGCCTTTTTGGGCATCCTCTAAATACCCTATAATCGCGTCACAATCTCCTTTTTGAATAACTTCCCACGGGGTCAGTCCGGCTGCTTTGGCTTTAAACCGTTAGAACGTCCCAACAGAATATCCTCAGCGATGAACTGAAGATTGCCATAAATTTCATCAAGCTCGACATCAAATGCCCATTTGATGAGTTTGAGCTCTTCACGCGGTAGAGTTTTAATAATTTTTGAAACTTCAACAGGATCAACGGGAGATTTCTTATTGGCAATATCCATGACTTCGCGCCATGAAAAAGATATCTTCCTGGCCAGGATCCAAATATCGGCAATGTCTTTGACTTCATAACGACTGATACAACTAATTTTGTTAGAGAGGATATTCGTTTCATTATCAACACAAGAAAAAAGAGGGAACTGATTCAACTGTCCCCAGCGGAAGGCCACTTCATTGACGAAATCAATCTTTAAGAAAATCTCATTCTTTTTCGCGTAAATACGGAGAAAGTGATCGGAAATCGTTTCCACTTCAATCAAAAAGCCTTCTTGTCGGGCGGAATCCAGGAGTTTTGTTACTATTATCCGGAAATCTTTGAATTCCGCGGTGCTAAAAAAATCAAGATCCTCGGAATAACGGTGTTGATAATAAAATCGGCTTAACGCCGTCCCGCCTGTCAGATAAAAACGGCCTTGATTTTGATTATTAAAAAATTCCAGAAAACGATCCTGAAGCGGATAAAGCCGCTCAAGATAGTATTTATGATATTCCATAGAGGGCATTCCTGGCGTAGATAAATTTCTCCCGGACATCTTTAATCCAGAAGGAATTAATTACTTCATCCGTTAGAACTTCTTTGAGACCATTTAACCCTAAACAATCCAATAATCTGTACCAAGGTGTGCTGAGAAGCAAGCGTGAACAGAGTTTATTTTTGTTAAGCGAAAATGTCTCGCCTTTCCCTTCCCAAATAGCCCAAAGGGTATTCTCGTCAATGGAGTAATCCCACAGAATACGTTTGAGCTCAGTTTTTAATTCAGGCGTTATCATATCATTAGTATGCCAATGTTCCCGATCAAGGCTTCACGTAAACTTTCATCATCTTCTGCGTCTCTTTGGGCTTGTCGTCTTTGGTCTCAACAGCGTTCATTTTGTTGACGATCTCCATCCCGGAAACGACTTCGCCGAAAATAGTATGCTTGCCGTTAAGCCAGGGCGTGGGCTTGACCGTAATAAAGAACTGGCTTTTGTTGGTGTCCGGGCCGGAATTGGCCATGGCCAGAATGCCCGGCTTGTCGAATTGCGCTTTATCGCTTGTCTCGTCGGCAAAGGCCTTGTCGCCCCAGATCGATTCCCCGCCGCTCCCGGTCCCTGTCGGGTCGCCGCCCTGGATCATAAAATCCTTGACGACGCGGTGAAACGTCAGGCCGTCATAATACCCTTTCTCGACGAGGCCGATGAAATTCTCGCAGGCCAGCGGCGCGATGTCGGGATAAAGCTTCACCTCGATATCGCCCTGACTGGTTTCCAGGACGACGGATGATTTTTTCTTCAGCTGTTCTTTCTTCGCCGCGTCTTCTTTTTCTTTTAAATAGTCGCGGAAATTGGCGCGTTTGAAAAGCCCGTCAAGATATTCCTGGGCCTGTTTGTGTTTTTTGCTTTTGGTGAGCACCTCGCGGTAATACTGCTGTTTGGCCTCGGTGTATTCCTTGAGGTCCGCCTTGCGGCTGTCCAAAAGGCGAAAGACCGCGTCGCCGTAATACTGTTTGGCCGGAATAAAATCACCTTCTTTACTGTTCAAAATGCGGTGCGCGTTTTCCAGGGGGATCTTCCACAAGTCGATGAGCGCCTCCAGCGACATGATGTTGATCCACGAAGCGCCTTTTTGTCCAAGGGATTTTTTTGCTTGATACGTATCGAACCAGAGTTTGGGGTTCTTTTTGCAGCTGGCGGCAAATTCCTGGGCGGCTTTGGGATCATTTTCAAAAAGGATATATTCGCTTTCGAAGGAGTTGTACTGGTTGAGGAACTTTTCCTTCATCTCCTCTTCGGTGACCGTCACCTCGGGGTCGAGTTTTATCTTCAGCAATTTGTTGATGGTCAACAAATCCTCGATGCGACGCTCGAATGTTTTGGGGTCTTCGGCAAAGGTGTCGATCACCCATCGGGTGTAGCTTTCAGTCCCGTACTCGATGTTCTTTTCAAATAACAGGCGCTTGAGTTCCGCGATCGTCTCTTCGCGAGGGACGACCACCCCCTGGTCCCTAGCCTCCTTGACGAAAACAAGATTCTGCCAGGCTTCCTGGCGGCGGTCCTCGTCGGTGCGCTCTTTTTGGCCGCCCCCGGTGCGGGTAAATAACGAGGCGGTTTTAAAATGATAAAGGAACTCTTCGTTCTTGACCGGAGCGCCAAAGGCCTCGCCGACGACGCCGGTCTTGACGATCTCCTGGAAATCGTAAGCGCCAACGGGAACCGTCAAGGAGAGGCTTAAAAATAAAGCAAAAAACGTTAATAAAATTGATATCATGCTTTAAAATCGTGTATCAGGAAATCAGGATATCAGTGGGAAGAATATCAGAGGATCGGGACATCAGGTTTTTCGACATCTTGTCCCTGATATTCTGATATCCCGATATCCTGCTAACTGATAACCTAATACCCTGATATCCATGTTTAATGTTTGATCGTAAATTTCACCGTTTCCGCCGCAAGCTTCCCCCCAAAAACATCCAGCCCCAGTTCGCGTCCGAAAGTGTTTTGATAAACGGCCGTCACCGTATAAGCGCCCTCTTCCTTGAATTCAAAATTCCCGCGCAAGTTACGTGGATACTCAGCCTTGACTTCCTGGCCCGGCTCCAGCAACGTGAAATAATCGGTTTTAGGGTACCCTGCTTCATAGGGAAATTTGTACGGGAGTTTCTCCCCGGAAGGCGCGGTGATGGTCGCGTACACTTCTTTTTGATTCTTGGGCGCTTCTTCGGAACCGAAATAAAACCGCTTGTTGACATAAACGGGTTTCTTGCCCTGGTTCTTCAAGACAAAAACAAGATTGACCGGCTCTTCCGCGGCGTATTCAGTTTTATCCAAAGTGGCGGTGAACACGATGTCGCTTTGCCTGCCTCCGGGCGAGGCGGGCGCCGCCAGGGACTGGAGGGATAACCCGAATACTCCGATACCGATCACCAGCAGGATAATAACGGGAGAAAAATGCCAATGTATTTTTTTGCTAACCTTGAATATCATGTGCTTAATTCAGGAAATCCGCGTATCCGGGAATCCGGGACTAGGGAAACCGGATATCCGGCTATCCGGATCACCCAGCCCCGGGTAACCGGATCTCCGGATACCCCGGAGATCAAAACTTATATCAAGAATTACTTCCCTTCAACCGCGGCAGGTTCCACTGCCGGAACCGGAGCTGCCGGTGGAGCCGGCGGGGCCACTTTCCTGGAACCCGTGCTGACGAAATTAAAATCTTTCGTGTTATTTTTTAGATCACGTTTGCTCAAGACCCCGCGCATAATGCCGTCGGGACCGATATCCCCGCGCCAGAACGACACACCGTCTTTTTCAGAGGTCTGCATCGTTTCCCAGGTCAGCGTTTCATTGTCCTCGAGTATCCTTAAAGTATAATTGGTCGTGTTGTAACCGGCTTTCGCGAGGTTGCCGGAAGAAACCTTGCCGTCCGAAAAAAACAGCGTGTCCTGCTCGGCCTTGATTTTGCCCTTACCGCCGGCCATGGGCTTTAGATCGATGGCCCACTCGCTGTTATCGAGGGCGGCCTTCTTCGCGGCCAGGATATCCTCCGCCGCGTACGACGCTCCGGCCATGGTTAATACTGCGACTACCGATAATGCGATAACTTTGTTCATCCGTTCCTTCCTCCTTTAATGAGCCCCCCCCTGATTCTTTTTGCATTTGCAAAACCGAATCAAAACGGCGGGGGCGAATTAAACCCTTGACATTTTGCCTTCGGAAATGATCCAATCAATTTCTCGATTGTTTCTTTCCGGGTTTTCCCATTCTTAAATTGCAATTCCCGCCGATAGGCTTCGGATCGAGAATTTAATTCTTCATAATAAACCAGCTCTAGCGGAAGCTTATTCCTCGTTGATTTTACACCACCTTTCGAATGTCTGGAAAGACGCTGAATGAGATCACCTGTGTGCCCATAATATTTTGTGTTGTCCTTACATTTCAAAATATAAAAATAATACATTGCATCTATCGCAAAATGTCAAGGGTAAATTCCGGCAGCGACTTACGTTCATCCTTCGATAAATTCAGGATGAACCCTGAGCGAAGTCGAACGGGTTCACTGCGTTCCGTAAGTCGCGCCGTCATTTACTGTACAGGTCTTTTCCCATCGTAAGTTTCCCACGTCAGCAGATACTTTCTCGCCCAGTTCACGTCCGGGTCATCTCCCTTGGCCAAACGCAAAAAGTGGCGAAAATGATCCATGGCCTTGCCGCGATTGATCAGATACGCGTAGATATACCCCAGGTTAAAATGGGCGTAGGCATCGTCCGGGTTGATCTCCACCGCTTTGGCGAACTCGGCGACGGCCCGGTCATACTCCTTCTGCTTAGTATAAAACACGCCCATGTTGTAATGCATCCCCGCTGTCTGCTTCAAAAGCACCTTGTTCTGGCGGGAAACCTCGACGAACTTACCGGGCAACTGCCGGATCTCCTGCTCAAGAGCCTTGTTCTTCCTGACCGCTTCAGCGAGACCATTTTCCTGCTCCTCGACTTTGGCCGTCAATTGTTCCTTGAGGGCGGTGAGCTTGACGTTCTCTTGCGTCAATTGGGATTTCTTTTTCTCAGCGACCTTCAGATCGGATTCCGCTTGGCTCTTTACCGTATTGGCCGCGGCGACGGCGCTCTTTAACTCACCTTGAAGACCGGTGATCTTGGTGTTCAGCTCTTTGACCAGCGTATTGCTCTGAAGTTTTTCATAAGATAATTTTGCTTCATCGCGCTCGGCCGTCAGCCTGGCCCGCTCTTCCTTAAGTTTCTTGACGTGCGCCTTAAGAACGAGATTCTGCTCTTCCTCTTTTTTTCTCGCGTCTTCAACAGGTTGTATGCTCGCCTTGACCTTGCCGAGCTCATCTTCAAGTTCCCGCCTTGACCGATTCCAATTCCTTTGCCATTTCTTTGTACTTTGCCACGGCTTCCCGGCTTTTCGCTTCAGCCTCCCCGCTTTCCCGGCTCATTTTCGCGTATCCGGGCTGGAAAGTCTCGATCTTGGCGGCCAGCGCCTGGTTCTTGCGCGACAAATCATAGGTCTTGCTGGCGAAATAAATAATTCCAAGACTTTCACAAAGAATAAGAACGCCGATGACCAGGGCCAATATCTTTGACTTATTCATTACCTGCTCCGGTTAAAATAATTTTTAAAATTTTAATCCAAATCACAAGCACCAAACCACAAACAATTGACAATACCAAATAGGGGTATCCACATTATTCAACCAAACACTATTTGTTGTAGCTGACTCAAGCTTTTTAACCCAATATGTGGTAGTAAGTTGAGTCAAATGGATACCCCTAATACCAAATGACCAAATTCCAAAACATCTGTTTTTTAAGGTCGTTTTACTATTTGGGCATTGTGTATTGCTTGTAATTTGGGATTTGTTTATTGGATATTTACAAATCCCTATACGACTTGATTCTCTCCTCAGGAGCGTCCTGCGGCTCCACATCCTTATCCTCGATAAAGGGGCGGTATTCCTCGTAGTCCTTACCGTATCTCAATCTCATATCTCCCTCATCACCCGTCGTTAAAATATCACCGCTGACAATATGGGGCGTCAGCATGACCAGCAGTTCAGTGCGCTCCTTCGTGCGCGCGGTAGAGCTGAAGATCAACCCGATAAGGGGAATTTTGCTTAAAAACGGCACGCCGGAGGAACTGGAATCTTTTTCTTCCCGGACCAGTCCTCCAATAACGATCGTAGCGCCGCCCTTGACCATGACCGTCGTTTCCGCCGTTGAGGTATCGATAATGGGAATGGTGTTGCCCGAAGGCGTCTTCAAAGAAGAAACAACGCTGGAGATCTCCGGTTTGACCTTCATCGTCACGAACCCCTCATCATTAATCGTCGGGGTCACCAGCAACTGGATACCGACGTCGACGAAAGTAACTTCTTCCGAAACCGTGGTGGTGCTCTGCCCGCTGGTGGTCGTCGTCGTGACATACGCCTGGCGCTCACCGACGTGGATCTTGGCCTCCTGGTTGTTCGTGACCGCAATCTTGGGGCTGGAAAGGATCTGGGTCCTGCCCAGCGTCTGCAGGAACTTGACCATCACGTCGATATCCTTGTCACCGTCGATCACCCCGAAATGCAACCGCTCACCCGGGATCACCTTGGTACTGCTTGATACGCTCGCGGTATTACCGCTGAAAGGATAGGCGCCGATCTTTCCGCCTTGGGCCGTGAGAAAATCCTGACGCGACTTCCAGGGCTCCGTCGCCGCCTGTATAACGCTAAACGGTGTCGAGCCGATGTACGCTTTGGCGCCGGCCTTGGCCACGCTCATTAGTCCTTCCCAATCAACGCCCGTTTCCAGATCATCGGATAATTTGATCTTGATGATCTGCGTGTCGATCAACACCTCTTTGGTCTTTTTGTCCAAAGCGGTGATCAGATGCTCGATATCCTCCATCCGCGAGGGCAAGGCCTGAACAATGACCTGGTTGGAACGCTCATCGGCCTTGATCGAACCGACTTTTTTGGCATCGAGCTGGGTTTTAAGCTGTTCCTCAACGTCCTTCGCCTTGGCGTATTGGAGAGTAAAGACCCTCACGGCATTCTTTTGTTCCAATGAGGCCAGGGCTTGCTCGATCTGCTGAATATTCTCAGGGATATCCATCAAAAGAACAGTGCCTGAATCCGGCTCGACCAGGACGCGGCCCACCTCGCTTTTAAGAACGTCGAGCATGGCAAAGGTTTGCTCGGGGATAGCATACTGCAGACGCATGACCTTCACCTGCCGCTGATCGGAAAACCGTTTTCCAAAGAGCGCCTTATACTCATCCTCGGTCATGACGTTATAAATATTTCCCTGCTTGACGAACGCGAGGTCGTTGGAACGCAGCATGATATCGAAAATGTCCTTGATGCGGACGTTTTCGACCATCAACGACACCCGGCCGGCGACGTTTTTGGTGGTGATAATATTGAGCCCCGCCTTGACCGCCAAAAATTTCATGGCATCGGTAACGTCGATGTTGCGCAGATCCAGGGTAAGATTGCCTTCCATCCCCTCCGGCAGCGGCACAACCCCGGCAGTGCTGTCCACCGGCAATTCTTCCAATGGCCCGGGAATCTCTTCCGATCCAGCTTCTTCTACGACAGGTTCTTCAGAGGCGGCCTGTTGCGGCGCGGGTTCCTGGACGACGACTTCGGCCTGACGGGTGATCTCCGGGGCATCCTCCTGCCCGCAAGAAATGGAAACCATGGCAAAAGAAAGGCCGATCAGGGAAACAATAAAAACAAGGCTTAAGGAAAATTTGTTCATATATGATCCTTCGATTCGCCCTTCGGGCTCACTCAGGATGAGCCTGGAGGATAAAAATTTCGCGTGGCTCATTTCAGCTCGGTCTCTTCCCCTTGATAACTCAAAACAACTTTATCTTTAAAAATCGCCTGGACTTTCACTTCCCCTATTTTCTGACCCGTCTTCACGAAAAACGTTTTTGTGTCCTTGGTGTCCTCAATAATGGCGTCGGGATCATTGGACCAGGAGATCCCCACCAGCTTCAGAGTTTCCGTGACATCCAATATCCTCGAGGAAGTGACCTTCATCTCGGTCTGAACGCCGTCGGCACCCGTTACCTTCCGTACCGCTCCCATCCGAAAGATATCCCGCTCCCCCATCTTTTCCAGATAATAGGAAACGGCCTTTTTCAGAAACACCCTTTCCATCAAATTGATGGACGAACCATTTCCGGAGGCCGGCGCCTCCAGATCCGGCGGAGTGCTCAACTGGATCAATGCCGTGGTCGTGCTGGCCAAAAAATAAAGAGTAAAAACACCCGCGCACAAAAGCAATATTCGATTAACCGACCTAATGTCTAAAGGCTGTCCCCGGAGACTTTCGGTCCTGCGCCGGAACCAGTCTTTCGAGAATGAAAATCTGCCCAGCCACGCGCCCGGGGACACAAGCCCCATCCCGCGGCGCCTGAGCGCCTGGGCCTGGACGGCCGCCGGATTCTTACCTTTATTCTCCTTCTCCTCGATCAACCTCAAAAGCTGTTTTTCTGGAGTAATAGATCTTTCCGTCGCCATCCCGCCTTTATCTCTTCATCGATAATTTCCTTGACCAGTGCGGCATCCACCACGAATCTGTTCTTAAGGACCAGGTTCTTGAGGCTGCGGTGACACAGCATGGTGATCTGCCGGGGATACCCGCGGCTGAACTGATGGATCTCCCGAACCGCTTCATCCAGAAAAAGATGCATGCCTGATCTATAACCCGCCTGCCGGATGCGAAACTCGATCATTTCTTTGGTTTCCTCCAAGCCCAGCGGATGAAGCATAAACTTAAGACTGATACGGTCGAAAAAGTTGGCGATATTCATGATCTTGGAATATAACTCGACTTGGCCCAGAAGGACCAGATGCAAAAGCTTGAATTCATTGGTCTCGTAATTCAGCAGTAACCTCAATATTTCCAACGAGTTTTCGGTCAACTTTTGGGCCTCGTCGATGATGAGGATAACGGTCTTGCCCTCCGTCACCCCTTTCTGGAAAAGAAATTTCTCCAGGGCCTCGCGTAACGCCAGGATGGTGGTTCCTCCGCCGGAGGCAAAGGTGGAACCATTGATGGAGGGACCCGCGGCATCCACGTTGATCTCAAAATTCCGCACCAGCGAGGTCAAAAAAAGTTTTTCATCCTCGAATGTGGGGTCGAGGATAATATTGAAGATACAATCATCCCGTTCCTTCAATTCCTGGATCAATTTCCGGGACAACGTGGTTTTACCGGTGCCAACGTCTCCCAAAATAACGGACAAACCGCGTTTGAGACGCAATTCGATCAAAACATTGGTAAGAGCGGTTTCATGTTCGCGGGAAAGATAAAAAAAATCGGGATCAGGGCTGGTGGAAAACGGTTCTTTTTCAAATCCTATTATTTTAAAATAACTCATCGAGCGTACCGCCCTCCAACGCGCAAAGCCATTGCGGTTGCGTAAATTATAAAAATTCTTATAATAATTTTTATCATAACATCGCGTAACGTTCTGTCAATCAAATAGTCGACAAATTAAAGGACGTTTTGCGCGGCCTTTAACAAAAAAGCTCATCGCGTAAGAAATGAGCTTTGGATAAAGGCAATTTTCTGAAAAAATCTTTGTATAATTGATTTATTACTTTTTTAACTTTTTATGAGTCCTCAAAATGGTCTCCAACAGGGATAAACCGTCCTTAAAATCCGCTCCCTTGAAGAATTCTCCGGATATCCCGTACGAAACGGCTTCTTTGATCCGCGGATCATCGACATACGAGCTGATGATAATGATTGGCAGTTCCCTATCGAACTCCCGGATCTTTTTGATGGCCTCGATCCCGTCCATGACCGGCATGCGCAGATCAATGAACATGATATCCGGCGCTTTCTCCTTGATAAGTTCGATGGCTCTTTTCCCATGCTCGGCCGTGATGACCGCGTAGCCCTTGGACTGCAGCCAAAAGGTCAACAATTCCCGAAAATCCGCCTGGTCATCGACCACTAAAACTGAAATTTTTTTATCTTCTCCCATAAATCCCTCCGGCTTTCTATCAAGAAATTGAAGTTAATGGTATCGTAAAAATAAATCTCGCCCCCTGGCCTTTTTCGCTTTCCACCCAAATTCTTCCGCCATGCAACTCCACGATCTCTTTGGCGATCGACAGACCGATCCCCGTCCCGTTGACATCCGAGATCATCCGCTCACCGCCGCACTGGTAAAATTTGCTGAAAATTTTCGGCAAGTCTTCCGGCGCGATCCCGATCCCCGTGTCCTTGACGCTGACTTCCAATTCTTTTTTACCATCGGATAGCTTCGCTTCCAGCGTGATCTTTCCGTCATTGGGGGTGAATTTAACGGCGTTGCCGACTAAATTGGTGATCACCTGGGCCAGACGGTCGGGGTCGATCTCCACGTCGGGAAGCATATCCTCGATTCTCTTCTCCAGCGTGATATTTTTCGATCTCGCCCAATTGTTGAGCGAGTCGATGACCTCCTGGATCACATTATTGATGGCCATCCGCTTGCGCCGGACTTCCATTTTTCCGGCTTCCAGTTTGGAAAGATCCAGCAGATCGTTGATCAAAGCGCTCAAGCGTTTGAGGTTACGCCGGGCGATGGACAGGAACTGTTCCTGCGTCTGGGAAAGCTCACCCGCTTCCTTCTCGAGGATCAAAGTCAACGATTTATCGATGGCGACCAGAGGGGTGCGCAACTCGTGGGAAACGTTGGCGACGAAGGCCGATTTAAGATTATCAAGTTCTTTTTGTTTGGTGATGTCGCTTAAGACCGATACCATGCCGACCGTCTGGCCGTTCTCGTTCTCGATGACGGCCGTGCTGGCCCGCAGGACCTTTTTAGTCGCATCCTGCCTGCTGGTCAATTCGATCTCTTTTTCCTCTTTATCCGGCGACCCCTGGGACAACGAGACCAGTTGTTCATCCTTCATGTCCTCCGTCAGGGACTTGCCGACCTTGTCCTGGCGCGAGACCCCCAGCAGCTTCTCCGCCGCGGGGTTGATCATCACGACCTTGCCCTGGGCGTCGACGACCACCAGCCCCTCGGCGATGCTGCGGATGACCGCCTCGGTCTGCTTCTTTTCATTAATGATCTTCTTGTATTTTTTCCAGGCGATCGCTTCGTTCTCGGTCTTGCGATCGATGACCGCTTCGTATTTCTGGCGCAGTTCGAGTTTGTTCTGTTCTATTTTTTGATTGAGCTCATCGGTGAAGACGCTGGTGATGCGGCTGCCGATCTCGCGCGAGCGTTTCTCGGACCCGGCGACCTTGCTGATCTCCTCGTTGATGATCTTCTGCAAACGTTCGCTGGCGGGAAGATGAGAATCAGAAGTCTTTGCGGGATTCGGTCCTGTTTCAGGGTTGACCTGTCCGGAGACATGGGTCAGACGCACCAGCAATAAAGCGATCACGACGCTGACAATGCCGGTCAAAACATACACCCACATTAACGAAGACATGCACGCTCCTAATCTAAACTTTGCATTCTTCAAATTAACAAGGAGAAAATGCAAAGTTTTGATTACCCCCGGCAGCTTGATTAAATCTCAAAGAGATTTAATCAGCCGACCCCCTTCGGGGGAGATTTTGTCCTTCTCCTTCGGAGAAGGAGAAGGAGAAAATCCGGGTTAGAAATTTTTCTAGAGTATTATCATGCGTTATCACTTAAGCGCCCCCTGTGTTGACCTTCAAACCCGCGAGATCGAAAGAAGATCGACGCTGAGGGTTAGAAAGATGCATGGTAAAAGCGATGTAATCAAGGATGTCTCTCAAGCATTGCTTTAGACCAA
>JACROV010000054.1 GCA_016214285.1 Candidatus Omnitrophota bacterium
CAAACCTCGTCGAAAATCAAGAACTAACCGCTACTTCCCTGGCACCGCATTTTTAAAAAATTCGCGCCCGCTACGGCCAATCTCCGTCGAGAATAGAAATCTGACCCCCAAAAAATGCCTTCGAACTGTAGAAGAAAAGTTAAGATAAACCACCATTTTTCGACAGAAAAATTCGGATAAAAATTATTATAGAACTTCCCCCGTCAATAGCAACGAATTTCTGGCAAATTCGAAGATAAACAGGTGAGAATATTAACTTTAAGGGATCTAAAAAAATTCCAGTTGACTGGACTCCGGCTTGTCTTTGCGCCGGCGTAGCGGTTGCGCCTGGTCGTATTCCTTAAGCTGATGTTCAATGTCACCCAGATAAGGTGACGGCGGGCTGGACATCCATCGGCCGAAAAGACGCCGGCGCCGGGCGTGGGTTAAATATAAAACCTCTTTGGCCCGCGTCATCCCGACGTAAAACAAGCGCCGTTCTTCTGCGGAATCGGAAACCATATCCTCGATGGAAAGCGGCAAAAGATTCTGCTCGCAGCCGATGATAAAAACAACCGGAAATTCCAACCCTTTGGCGGCATGAAGCGTCAGCAAATGGACGTTCTCCGCCCGGCGCTCGATGGCATCTTCAGGCTGTTGAAGCGCCAGATAATCGAGGAATTCCGCGAGGTGATCGAACCTTTTAGCCATGCGGACGAACCGTTCGACATTCTTTCTCCAGGCGGGACGGCTATCTTTGAAAATCTTTTCTCCAGCGGCGGTTTGCGGAAGTTTATCCATCACATCATGTAAAATGCCGGTACCGCGAAGGCCCTTCAAAAGCGCTATCAATTCAGGGATCGGTGTCAATTCCGCGAACGGCCGGTCGTCGGAGGTCTGATAGGGGATCCCGTGACGCTCCAGGGCCGCTTCCAAAACAATCTTCTGGGCGTTCAAACGATACAAAACGGCGATATCCCTGAAACTGCGCGCGACGGACGGAGTCGTTGTGACCCGGCCGCTGTCCCGCGAGAACATGCTCGTCCCGCCGACCATCTTCTCGATCTGGCGCACCACGTACCCGGCCTCCGCCTTATCCGTCGGGGCCTCATAAACGGTCAGCCGTCCTTGCCGGTAAATATCCGCCGTGACCGCGCTGATCAAAGGCGTGTCGCGCGCCACGATCTGGCCCGACGCCTTCAAAAGGTTCGGCGCCGAACGGTAATTGTCCGGCAAGGATAAAATCGCGGCACCTTTGAAGTCTTCAGCAAAACGTTCGAAAAATGAAACGTCCGCACCGCGAAAACTGTAAATCGCCTGGTGCGGGTCGCCGATCGCCGTCAACGTGGCGCCGAGACGGACAAATTCTTTCAACAACGCGTGCTGAAGAGCGTTAATGTCCTGATATTCGTCGACGAATACGTGCGCGAACTCCGTTTTCCGCGCGCGGAACAAAAGCTTTCCCGCCTCCAGCAGCAGATCGTCGTAATCCACCAGCGCGTTGGCCCGAAGAATTTCATTGTAAGCCTCGACATCCCTGGAAGTTTCTGCGCGTGTCTTTCGTTGCATGAGCGCGTAAAGCTTCTTTTGAAGCTGCCGCTTGGGTTCCAACGGCCAGAGCTTTTCGGCCAGAGCTTTCAGATCACCGTCGGTAGCAATATCCGATTCGCGGGAAAGGCCGGTTTCGGAAATATGCTCGCGCAAGTACGAAAGACAAAAACTGTGGAAGGTCCCCACGAAGATCTTATTTTGCGTTTGGGGAGAATATTTTGCGAGCCGCTCTTTGAGTTCTTCGGCGGCCTTGCGGGTGAAGGTGATCACCAGCGCGCGCTCTCCCGCCTGAAGCTGACGGCTGATACGCGCGATACGGTAAGCCAGTGTATGCGTTTTACCCGTGCCCGGCCCGGCGACGATCAGCAGGTGCCCGCCGGCATGATCGGCCGCGTGTCGTTGGGAGGTGTTGAGCTCTCGCGGAATTCCGTCGGAATTCATCGAAAAAGGGTCAGCTGGCCTTCTTTTTTCTGGTGATCTTCATCGGAAAAAATATGGATCGTGCCGTATTCACCGTCATAACCGGCGGCGATATCGACCTTGCCTTCGCGCATACAACTGATCCCCCGCGCGAGAAGGTCGCCCCCCGCCGCTTCGATTCTCTTTAAGGAAGCGTCCTGTAAAATAAACAGTTCGTTGCCCAGCTGCGCCAGCAGGCGATGATACAATTCCTGCACGCTTTTGGTCTCGGTGCCGCTCACTCCTTTTGCCTCGGCGATCACCTCCGGCAGCGGGATCAGATTGCGGTACGGCCGCCAGCGCGGCGGCTTCTCGCCTTCGGGGCGGTCGGCCAATTGTTCCACGCGGGCCATAACGCCGACGGTGACCGGCTTGCCGCACACGGGACACAATCCTTTATGTTTTTTAGTTTCCCGCGGATGCAGGCGCGTCTTGCAGGCGCGGTGGCCGTCGTAATGATATTTGCCTTCCTCTGGAAAAAACTCGACGGTGCCGATCAGCCCCTTATCTTGAGGGTCGGAGAGCGCGCGGTAAATGGCCGGATAGGAAAGTTCCGTGTCGTAAACCGTGGCCTCGCGGCCGAGCTTGGCCGGCGAATGCGCGTCGGAATTCGAGACAAGCACGAACGGGTCCAGCTGTTTCAACCGCCAGTTCATCAAAGGATCCGATGAAAGCCCCGTCTCGACGGCAAAAATATGCCGGGTCAGGTCGGCGAAACAGTCTTCCACGCGGTCAAAACCGCTGGCGGAACCCAGAACGGCGAACCACGGCGTCCAGATATGCGCGGGGATCAGATACGCCAAAGGATCGGTTTCCAGAACGATCTCTAAAAGATCCCGCGAATCCAACCCCAGGATCGGCCGGCCGTCGGACCTGATATTGCCGATCGCCTCCAGCCGGGCCTGCAATCTTTCCGCCGCCTTAAAAGATGGAACAAAAACAACGTTATGGACCTTGCGGACCTTATCCAGTCTTTTATAAATGCTGGAGATCTCAACGGTGAGCATGAACCGCACCTCGCCGCGGCAGGCGGCGGGAACCTGTTTTGCCATCGGATCGGCGTACCGCGGCTTTAACCGGAACAGGCCTTCCTCGGCGGGCGTGAGCTTTTCTTTGAGTTCCTTGAGCCAGGAAGGGTGGACGAAATCCCCGCTGCCGACGACCTGAAGACCTTTAAGCTGCGCCCAGTAAAAGAGGTGTTCCAGGTTGAGGTCCTTGCTGGTGGCGCGGGAATAGTGAGAATGCAGGTGCAGGTCGGCGTAAAATTTCATGGTTTTGTCTTCTCTTGAAAAATTTCCTCCAGCGCGTAAAGAGTCTTTTGGGGGAAACGCTCCAGGGGGTAATACCGGATGATGATCCCGAGGGTTTCCGGATAGGTTTTTAGATTCAAAAAACGGACCAGGTATTGAATATCGTCCACATCCTGAAACTCTTCGCCGATGCGCATGGCCAGACATTTCATCGCCAAAAGATATTCCGCCCGGGCGACGAACACCCGCAAATGGCTTAAATCCAAAAAGGCATCGTACTCGCCCTGGGCGCTAAAAAACCCTTTAACGGCGTCATTTAACCAGTCAGGCTGAATTCCCGTTTGGGCCGCCACTTTGGCCGCGGCTTCCCTGATCTTTTGCGCCGGCTTAAAAAACGCGTCTACATCCTTCGTGGCCGGGCGGGCATTAAAAACCAGGCACATCACCGCCCCGCCGACCATGTAGACCTCTCCTTCCAGCGACTCGATACGCATCTGGTCGTTGAGAAGATGAAAAAGCCTCAAGATATCCTCTTTATTGAATTGTGACATCCCCATTTATACCCTTTGGCCGACGGTCGCGTCAATAAATATATTCCGGCGGCGGAACGGCGGCGGCGAATGCGTCAAAAGATACAACTGCAGACTTTTAAAATCCGACCCGAAGACCGGGGCCTTGAGCGGCGGCACCTGCCTGGTCCAGGACGGTGTTTTTCTTCCCTTTTGGACAGCCGTATATTCAATCATCGCGGCCACATAATTGGCCAGGTAGTCCGTGAGAACAGCCCCGGGCGGCTGGGCAACCATCAGCTCAAATTCATCCCCCCCCGCGGCGTTGAGCATGTCATGGATCTGCGCCAAAATGTATTTAGGATTGGCTGCGGTATTGAGTTGGGCGAGCAGCCCTTGGAACGCCTGCTGTCCGGGCGGGAGCGCCTTGCTTAAGATCCATTCCGACATCCCCATTTTGGTCATCTTCGCATAGCGGGCGATTGTCTCCTTCTCCCTGGGGGATACCCGAATCTGGAGTTGCAATGACTTGCTCTTTCCTTTCATGTCTGAAGTATACAACCCATAAATCATTGTGTCAATACATATGTATAACCAGCGCCCTGACCCGTTAAATCCCCGCAACCTGCTTTTTATTCCTCATCGATACCCTCGGCCATCATCTTACCGATCTTCTTTTTTTGATCCAGAAGATGAGCGGGCAAAAAAGCAAAATTTGCTATGAGTGTCGGGATAACTGCACTCCCAATAACCGTTGCCACCAAGAAGGAATATTGTTCTTTGGAAATAATCCCATGTGAAAGTCCGTATAGCGATGAAATGGTACCAAAGGTAAGCCCCGTTGACATCATTAACGTATAATACCATTTTTCCCTCTTGTCTTTTCTAAAAAGACCGACAATTGGATACAGTCCGAAAATCTTCGAAATGACTTTCCCTGCAAGAAGGATCAAAAACACAAATGGAGCACTGGCCAAAGCGCCTAATGAAACAAGTGATCCTGCTCGCAGGAAATAAAATGGCGTCAGAAAGCCGATCGTGAGAGTTCGCAAACGCCTGACCCAATGCTCTTCTTTTGTCGCGAATTCAGCCAACAGCATCCCTGCAATGTAGGCTGGCAAGACCGCCTCACTGCCCGACCATAGGGCAAGCGCACCCAGACCAAATAATACTAACATGACCCACTTCGCACGAATGGCCGCGGTTCGATTGCCATAAATCTTATGCAGGAGTGAAGTCATCCATGGAAAAAGACCAAGAATTACTGTCGTTGCCACGACAAACACGATTGTTTTATAACTAAACGGCGCAAAAAGAAGCCCAAGTGCGATGACAGTTCCTAAGTCATTTACAAAACATGACCCCAATATCCCTTTGCCGAATTCTGTTTTATTAAAACCAGTCTCCAGCATCACGGCATAAACGACAGCCATGGACGTCGTGGAAAGAGCAACGCCAGCCAACCAACTTGCGTGCGGATCCCAATGAAGAATAAAGCGAGCAAAGGCCGCGCAACCAAAAAAAGGCGCAAGGAACCCGACAAATCCAACGACCAAAACCTCTTTCCATTTGGTGCGAATAACTCTTGGGTCAAGTTCCGCGCCGGCTAGAAAAGTAAGCAATATCGCACCGGTTGACGATAGAAAACGTATCCACTCAAGATCGCTGCCAAATGTACCCGCGCCCCGCCACTGATTGATCGCAGCCACGGCAAAAATCCCCACTACTATTTCGACTAAAGCTACCGAAACTCTAAGGTGATAAGCGACAATTGCAGAAAAAACTGCGAGCCCCAGCCAAATACTTGCGATGATGTAAATCGTTTCCATTTCCTGTTTCTCCTTTCAACAAGTGTTCAAAAACCCTTGAAATATGTTAACCATAAGTTTTACATTCTGAATATCGACCAGCAAAGGGATTTCGAGGATTCCTTCTGCAGGATCATTCTTAAAACATATTTTTAATTTGTGAATCACTTTTATTCCGAGATATTCTTCTGAAACTTCAGCCGTCCTAATTTTATCCAAAGGCACGGTAAGGATATCTGTACCCTGGGTAAGGCCTCCTCCCATGCTGTCGCGAGCCAATAATAAGACTTTATTGGTAAAAAAACACGTCGCATCACTAAAGAAATACTGGGGTTGTTTCGGCCAAGGAAACAATCGCTTTTCACTCTTTCTTGCCCAAGAATATCGGCAAGAAAAGGTAGCCAGGCATTTTTCGCCGGAAGTCATCAATGTCCTGAACCGATCGGCATGAATTTTGTTCTGTATCTTGTGAATAAAGTTCGATGGGGAAAATGATTCCAATCCGAGATCATCCGGATCAAAGGCGCTCCAATATTTTTTATAGGAACGCAGGGCCTTCTCAAAGTGATGTTTACCCGTTGAACTGAACAAAATGCCGATTTCATCGTTCTGTCCATTTCGGTTATAGTTTATGAAAAACCATCCCAGGAGGAGCGCCTTTCCGATGTTTAAATGTAAAATATCCTCAAATTTAATAGAAACCGCGGCTCTATTCCCTTAATATGCTTGTTTTTTGAAACAATGAATCTATTATTCGTGATACATAAACCACAGGATGACTCCTCCGCCTTTAAACCAAAAGGCGTGGACGTCGATGATACACGAGGGGAATAAATACAGTATTCTACCTTTTCTCCTTCGTTTAATTGATTGTCGATTAACCCGGCATGAACTCCCATCAATTCACAAGGATGTTCTACGTTAAAAACCCAGGCTTCTCGACCGCTGGACTCCCATCCTTCCCAAGCATATTTTGTTTTGCTTTTAAACTTGATCATGCAGTGCCTCACTGATTCTGCGGTCTAAATCCATGAGTTTTGTATTGACAAGACCCTCGCGCTGATATTTTGCATCTCTGGCCAGAGAACAAAGCTGTTGGATGATTCTGGGGTTACCTTGAGATAAATGGAATATTTCTTTTTTAAAGTCATCTTCGTGAACCGTTTTTATCCCGAATGTCTTCATATAATAGCTGGTCAAGGCTCCAGTCTTTTCCTGATCCAGGCTGGAAATCATGACTCTCTCAAAAGCAAACAAAAGGCCGTCTTTTTGATCCGCACTCCGGCTGGCGGTTAAAAGCGGGACGTTATTATCCATGATATATTCTAAAAATGAACAAAATTTAGGACCAGCCCGGTTGATATAGTAGGTAACATAATTTAGTTTAAAATATCATTGATCAGCAATGGTAAACGGTTATGATAGATATTGATGAAACTCGATGGTCGATGTCTATCACATGAAGCGCTTGAAGGATACCGTTTGGCTGCCATCAATCTGCA
>JACROV010000064.1 GCA_016214285.1 Candidatus Omnitrophota bacterium
CCGGCTCATGTCAGCAATAGTTACTTGATCAAGATCTCTGACGTCGATGATGCGGCCAATGTCAATGTCACCTCCCCGGCGTTCAAGATCGTAGGCAGCATTACGGTCACCAAACCGGCTGGCGGTGAACAGGTCAAGGTCGGACAGAACTTCAAGATTGAATGGACCAAGTCGGGTGACTTCCAGAACGTGCGCATTGAATATTCCGGCAACGGCGGAACGAGTTATGACTATCAAGTTATCGATTCCACTTCAGCCGACACTTTGTATTATTGGTGGAACAATATTCCCAATGATAAAGTTTCCTCCAATGTCGTATTTAAGGTAACCGATGTCAACGATATTCTCACGACCGCGGTTTCTCCGGCCTTCAAGATTCAGGGTATCTTCAACGTCCTGACTCCCGATGGCGGAGAACGGCTGGTCGTCGGTTCGGATTACAACATCACCTGGAGCACGACGGGTAACGTCACCCAGGTCAAGCTGGATTATTCGACCAACAGTGGTGTGGACTGGATCCCGATCACCACAGATCCTATCGCCAACACCGGTTCCAAATCGTGGACGGTGCCCAACACTATTTCGGATTACTGCAAGGTTAAGGTCTATGACGCCAATGATATCGACGCGAAGGATACATCCGCCGGTGATTTCTTCATCAAAGGCGATCTGCTGATCACCTCGCCGACCGGTTCGACCGGAGCCTGGCTCGTTGGAACAACGCAGCCGATCACCTGGCAGGTCACCGGTTCCATCGCGAACGTGAAATTGGAATTTTCCGTGGACGGGGCCGCGTATGAACCGATACCGACGGCGGATAACCTGCCGGCCGCGCCATCAAGTTTCGACTGGCAGATCCCAGACCGGATCTCTTCCCAGGTCAAGGTCAAGGTCACCAATAAAAATGACCCGACGGTATTTTATGAATCCGGAGTCTTCAGTATTACCGGTCAGCTCAATTTGACCGCGCCGGTAGGCGGGGAAACCTGGTATGTCGGAGATCAGAACGCGATTTCCTGGACCAAGATCGGGACGATCGCGGAAGTTAATTTACAGTATTCGGTTGCCGGCGGCGCTTACACGGATATTACAGGCGCGCAGAACCTGACCGGCGGTTCCTTTAACTGGATCCTTCCCGATATTGTCAGCTCGCAAGTCTCTGTAAGAGCCATTAATGCTAATCCCGCCAAACCGACGATACCCGGCGTTTCCGGCGGCTTGTTGACGGTTAAAGGCAAACTGATCCTTACTAACCCGGTGACCACCGGAATTGTCTGGGATGTTGGGATAGACAAGAGCGTCACGTGGACACGGACGGGTTCGGTTGGCAATATACGACTGGAGTATGATTATGGAGGCGGTTTTGCCACCATCGCCGGTGCCGAGAACCTGGCTTCGAGCCTTCTGACGTTCACCTGGAATGTGCCTAATACTATCAGTGAGAATGTCATACTGCGCATCGTGCCTATAAACGCGAATGAGGCGGACCAGGATGATTCTGTTTCGTTCAAGATAGCGGCTGATCTTCAATTGACCGCTCCGCTGGGCGGTGAAGTCTGGGTGGTGGATGATAACCAGTCCATCACATGGATCAAGCGCGGTACGATCTCAAATATCGTCATCAAATATGACACGGCCGCGGGTCTGGGCGGTTATCCCAACACGATCGCCACCCGTCCGGCAGGCGATGGCAGTTATTCCTGGCCGGTGCCCGACGTCATCGGCGATCAATTAAGAATACGGATCGAGGATGCCGTCGCGTCGAGTACCGTTCCGGACGCGTCACCGGCGAATTTTGCCATCCGCGGTTCGGTTTTGGTGACCCGTCCCGTGGGGACCGGTCAGAATAAGCAAGTCTGGGTTTCGGAAACCCAGGAAAATATCAACTACACGATCCGCGGTTCCATCGCGTCCGTGGAGATCCGGTATTCGCTCGATGACGGCGCGACCTATCCCGCGGACAAGATCATCGCCCCGTCGGAGGCCGCCGGGCCGGGCAACAAAACTTATCTGTGGACGGTCCCCGTCTACACATCGACCCTTGCCAAGATCAAGGTCACGGCCCTTGGGTACAGTAATATTTATGACGAGAGCGACCAGTTCACTATCCGCGGCGGGTTTACCTTTATTAATCCGCTTTTGAACGCACGCTGGCAGGCCAACTCCGCCAAACTGATCGAGTGGAACACGCTGGGTAACATTCCGCAGATCTATATACGCTATTCTTTGAATAACGGCCAGGACTGGGCCTTCGTCAACGATGGTTCCGCGATAGCGAATATTGGAAATTATAACTGGACGATCCCGAACGTGATCTCAACGCAGGCCAAGGTAAGGGTCACCGACATCAATGATGCCGCCGCTTCCGCCGATTCCGATGCCTTTTTCATCCATGGGTCCGTGACCCTAACGCAGCCCAACGGCCAGGAGAAATTTAAAGGCGGCCAGTCGGACAACGCGAGCAAGGTCAAGTGGACCATACAGGGGCCGATCCCCGGCGTTGACTTGGCATTGTCCTCCAACGGCGCCAACGGTACATATACGACCTTTGCCACCAACCAGCAGGCATCATTGCTGGAATATCAGTGGTCCGTGCCCACGAACGTATTGTCCAACAACTGCTTTATCCGTATCCGTGACACCAACGACTCTCTGGTTGAAGATAAATCAGACTTGGCCTTCAAGATCATGGACAACATCGTCGTGTCCGCGCCCAGCGGCGGCGAGAAATGGGTCGTTGGAACACAGCAAAATATTACCTGGACGTCACTGGGCCTGGCGCCGGAAGTCAATATCAAGTATTGCATTGAGCCTACGTTA
>JACROV010000060.1 GCA_016214285.1 Candidatus Omnitrophota bacterium
ATATTCATGGCCCGAAGATTTTTTGATTCGTAAAAACATAGCGGCTCCTTGTTCAACACCGCTATTTTATTCGCAAACCTCGTCGAAAATCAAGAACTAACCGCTACTTCCCTGGCACCGCATTTTTAAAAAATTCGCGCCTGCTACGGCCAATCTCCGTCGAGAATAGAAATCTGACCCCCAAAAAATGCCTTCGAACTGTAGAAGAAAAGCTAAAGGTCACTGGTTGATGCCAATTCTAGAGTGAACTGGAGCCACTCCCGGTGGGGAGCGGCGATTGTGAACGAAAGGATTGGCATCAACAATGATGGCCCGCCAAAATTAGATAATTTTGGCGAGGTTTCGCCTCGTTTGTTTTACAAAGTTGGCGGACGAATCTGGGGACCGAAGGCTTAGCCGCCGGGATGGTTTATCCGCTAGATCGAGTATTCCGGATCCAGGACCAGGGATTTGGTGAGGCAGTCGACGATCTTTGCAACGCCGGAAGCGGTGGGTTCGTGTTCCTCTAAAACCAGATCGACCTCGGTCTGGGTGAAGCGGTTTGGGCCGACATTGACCACGATCGCCTTGTTGGGGCTGTTGAGATATTTGAGCATGTTGAGCTCGTCGTCATCGATGTCCGAGACGCTCGTGATGAGAATCAGTCCGGCGTCGGTGAGCACGTGGGCGAGCTCGCCTAACTGCTGAATGTGCTGGACGCGGTTGAGGACACGGTCGTTGGTCCCGGAAGCGGAATTCAAAATTTGGTTTGAAACGCCCAGAAAATACGTGAACTTGCCCATTTTGAACAAAGCTTCTTCCAGCGCCTTGGCGAGGACCTGTTTGCCCGTATCTACTTGTCCGGTCAGGACGATTAGAACAGCCTTGTGCTGATATTTCATCGCGCGTTTGTCGGGTGTGATGTCGCTGCGCGTCCAGCTGAATTCACGGTTCTTCACGTGTTGGCCGAGAACACTCTCTTGGGCATAGACCGGCGCCAGGATGATCCCGCCGCCGGCAATTTCATAGTGATCGACAATAACAAAGCGGCCGGTCTCGGGGATAAAATGGATGTCATCGAAGGCAATGGGTTTAAGCGTTTCAAAGACACACTCGGCCACGTCGTGGCGGTCGACTTGCGGCTTGTTCTGGATCGATGACAGCTCCGAGGCGTCCAGGACGTTGATAATTTCAGAGAGCACCACCGGGACCTGTTGGGTGGCGATCTTCAGTTTATAATTCTTGCCCTTGACGAACGGCTGTTTACCCATCCAGAAGATGTTGGCCTTGAATTGAGTGCCGACGTGGGGCAATTTTTCCTTGGCCTTGCACATGATCTCGCCCGGGCGCACGTAAACTTGAGTTTCCAGCGTAACTCCGGTGCTCTGCCCGGCAAACGCCAGTTTGCGGGAAGCGTGAGGAAAATCTTCCACGCTTTTGACGCGCGAGGTTTTCTTCGACGGCAGGAAAACGACGTCGTCCCCCACCGTAACGCTGCCGGATTCCACGCGTCCGGCAAAAATGCGGCGGTCATCGCCCTGCGCGGTAAATTTGTAAATGTCCTGGATGGGAAAACGTAATTCACGGGCATGGTTGGGCGCGGCTTTGGTGAAATTATCCAGCGCCTGCAAAACGGACAATTCCTTGTACCATGGCATTTTTTTTGAAAGACTGATGATGTTTTCCCCTTCGCGCGCGGAGATGGGAATAAAATTCGTCGGCTTCAAATTGATCTCGCGCAGGAATTCCTCGTATTGGGTTTTGATGTTGTCAAAGACCCCGCGGTCGTAATTGACCAGATCCATCTTGTTGACGCAGATAGTGATGTTCTTGATCCCTAAAAAGGACATCATGTAGCCGTGGCGTTTGGAATTTTCCTTGATCCCTTCGTGCGCGTCGATGACCAGGACCGCCGCCTCGGCCCGGGCCGCGCCGGTGATCATGTTTTTTAAAAATTCGATGTGGCCGGGCGCGTCGATGATGATGTAATCGCGCTTCTTGGATTTAAAGAAGCAGCGGGCAGTGTCGATGGTGATCCCCTGCGACTGTTCGTCTTTCAAGGCATCAAGAAGAAAGGCGTACTCGAAGGGCTTTGAGGTCCGCCGGCAATTCTCCTTGACGGCCTCGAGTTTGCCTTGCGGCAGCGAGCCGGTATCCGCCAGCAAGCGGCCGATCAGCGTGCTTTTGCCGTGGTCGACGTGGCCGACGATAACGACGTTCATTTGTTCTTTTTGAATATTCATAATAGGGTTATGCCTTTGATGAACAGTGCAACAGGATTTCGTGCCCATCGTATGCTGGAAGTGGTAGTCAAGGGCATAACCCTAATTCATAATATGGCGCTAAAGTACGCGAAAATTTACGCGAAATGACGCGAATTGTTTTAGCGTATTTTTGCGTAAGGTTTCGCGCGTTTTAGCGAGTTTTCACATGTATCCATCTCTCCGCAATCCTTCCAGTCCCCCGCCGCCGTCTTTGTCCTGGGCGCGGCCGGAACGCTCGGCGATGTTGGCGAATTTTCCGGCGCGTAATTCTTCCACGATTGCGTGGACGGTTTTCGCGGTGGATTCAACAGCCGAGGTGCATGGATAGCATCCCAGCGAACGGTAGCGTTTACCGTCGCCCTGGTCGAAATAAAGTTTTGTGATAGGGATGTTCTCGCGTTCAATGTATTCCCAGATATTCAATTCGGTCCAATCCAGAAGAGGGTGAATGCGTAAATGCGTCCCCGGCGCGAAATCGGTCTTGAACTGGTTCCATAGTTCCGGAGGCTGGTCGCCGACGTCCCAGTCGTTATTGCGATCGCGCGGGGAAAAATAGCGCTCCTTCGAACGGCTTCCCTCTTCATCGGCGCGTACCCCCACAATGACCCCGGTGTACGGTTCCTTATTGGTATCTGCATCATATTTCCCGGTTTCATGATTGAGGCGATATCGCGGCCAGTCGCCGGCCAGGGTGTGTTTGAGCGCTTCGGTCTTGAGCGATTTGCAGCAGGCCAGGCGGTCGATGGCGCCGTCCGGAAAAGTTTGTTTGGCTTTGAGCGCTTCCGTATTCTGGCCGTAGATCATGTTCAGTTTCCATTCTTTGGCCAGCCGGTCGCGGTAAGCGATCATCTCGGGAATTTTGTAGCTCGTGTCGATGTGAACGAGCGGAAACGGCACGTGCCCGAAAAACGCTTTGCGCGTCAGCCACAAAAGCACAGTGCTGTCTTTGCCGATCGACCAAAGCATGACCAGACTGGAAAATTCCCGGTACGCCTCGCGCAGGATATAGACACTTTGCGCCTCGAGATTGTCTAATTTGTTCATTGTTTTATTCATATTTTTTAAAATCGCGAAAATACGCGAAATTCTACACTAAAAGGCGCGAAATTTAGTTTTGCGTTTTTTCGCGTGAGATTTTGCGTTCTTTAGCGGTATGCAAGCCGCATTCTTTATGTTCGGGATTTTCCCACCACCAGCGGCCCGCCCGGATATCTTCGCAGGGCTTGACGGCGCGCGTGCAACTGGCGCAGCCGATGCTGATGAACCCCTTCTTGTGCAGCGGATTGACGTCGAGGTGATGCGCGGTGATGTATTTTCGCAGTTCTTTCATGCTCCAGTGGGCCAGCGGATTGATCTTGATCTTTTGATTAGCCTCGTCCCATTCAAAGGTTTCAACGTTGCCGCGCGTTACCGCTTGAGCGCGGCGCAATCCGCAGATCCAGGCGTCAAACTTCTTAAGCGCCCTTTTTAATGGTTCGACCTTGCGGATACCGCAGCACAATTTGCGATTCCCCACGCTTTCATAGAATAAATTAATTCCGTGGTTGCGCACCATGTCTTCCACCGCTTCCGTGTCCGGATAATAAACGATCAAAGGCATCGGGTAGCGCTTCTGGGTCTTGGCCAATAGTTCATAAGTTTCCTGGAAGAGCCGGCCGGTATCGAGCGTGAAGATTTCCATCTCCGGCGCGATCCCCGCGATCATGTCGGTGATGACCTGGTCTTCTTCGCCCAAGCTCGAGGCGAACGTCACTTTGGCGCCGAATTCTTTGTGAGCGAATTTGATAATCTGCCCGGCGTTAAAGCCTTTGGTTGCTTCAATGTATTTTTGTATTTTATCCATAGTTTTTAAGATTTTCAATAATGCCGCTTAGTTTAATCTACCGCGGCATTTTTCGCAAATAGAATATTTTTGGCTCTTGTTAATTATTTTTTAGGGTTATGCCCTTGACTACCACTTCCAGCATACGATGGGCACGAAATCCTGTTGCACTGTTCATCAAAGGCATAACCCTATTATTTTTTATCATCAGCCAGTCGACAATCTTGGCACTGCCGGAGGGCATGGGATATTCATTTAATTTTTTCAAAAGGACCCATTTACGTAAGGCGTTCGTTTTGGGGTAATCTTTGGAAGTACAACGAAAAACATGTAATTTGACGCGAAACCGCGTATAAAAATGCTGAACATTCATGAGGTGTTCGGTCGAGTCAATAGAAACGCCCAGTTCTTCTTTAAGCTCCCTTTGGACAGCTTCTTGAGGGCTTTCCCTGTTTTTAACCTTCCCTCCGGGAAATTCCCAAAGGTCGGCCAACAAGCCTTTGGACGGACGTTTTTGGACCAGATATTTATTCCCCCGCTGCAGGATACCGATGGCAACGTCCAAATCTTGAATGATCCGTTTCTTTGGCTTCGGAATGATCTCTTGAATGCCTTTTTCATAAGCGGCGCAATGGGTTTTCACCGGACATACTCGACAGAGCGGTTCACGGCTGCGGCAGATCAAAGCGCCCAACTCCATGAGGGCTTGATTGAACGTCCCCGCGTTTTTACGTGGGATAGCTTTTTGCAGGAATTCCTCTATACGTTGATCTTGGGAAGTATCCGCGTATCCGTTCAAAGCCAGCAGGCGCATCACGACACGCCGGACATTGGCGTCGATGATGGTGCGCGGAAGATTAAAGGCGATGCTGGCCACGGCGCCAGTCGTGTACGGGCCAAAACCGGGGAGTTTTCGGAGTTTTTCAGGGGCCTGGGGAAACGCTCCGTTGTACTGCGCGCAAATGATCTGGGCGGCTTTATGAAGGTTTTTGGCGCGCTGGTAATATCCCAGCCCCTGCCAGGCCTTGAGAATTTCCTGCAAGGGAGCGTTTTTTAAGGCTTCAACGGTCGGAAAAGTCTTGATCCATTTCTCATAGTAAGGGATGACCGCGTTGACGGTCGTTTGCTGCAGCATCACTTCGGAGATCCATATTTTGTATGGATCACGGGTCTCCCTCCAGGGCAAGCGGCGGGCGTTCTTCTTGTACCAGTCGGTCAGACCGCGGCTAAACGATGTCCGTTTGTTCATCGAGTAATTTCAGAAAAATATCGACAAGATAATTTTGCTGTCCGACGGGTTTGGTTATCCGGAATTTCACGTCAGGATGGTTCTGACGGGCCTGCCGGATGATCTTCGGGATATCTTCTCCCGCGTGCCGTCCGGAATTAAGAAAATTCAGCAGGATGGTGATCTCCGTTGCGCCTTTTTGCGCGCATTGCTTGATCCCTTCAGGGATATCCGGCGATTCGATCTCCCAAAAAGCCGGCTGGACGATCCCGATCCCGCTTTTTTTCTTAAGTTGCGCGGCCAGGGCTTCGATCTCTTCCCTGGCCCGGGGTGCTTTGCTTCCGTGGGAAACGAGCAGGATCGATCTCATATTTGAATGACCTTGACGGGTTTGGGTGAAAGCGATATCTTTAACGTCGCGTGGAACGGGAATGCCAGCTGCACATGCGTTCCATCGACAAAGACATTTCCGTCATGCATCAGGGAAGTCACTTTGATGGTTTGCCTTTCGGCCAAAACCCCGCCTTTTAAGCGGTACGTGGGGTTGACACCTTGATACAATTCCCGGGGCATATATTGAAACTTTTTTTCCGTTATGTTCAGGATTCTTCCCCCCGCCGATTGGATGGCGCCGGAACTGCCTGCTGGCGCCGCGACCCAGAGACCAGAACTGCGCTGTTCTTCTTTGAGCGTTCCGATCTTGAGATAATAGCGACTGACTGCCGCGGGATTTTGATGGCAGATCAGGATATCGTTAAGGCAATCGATCTGCCCGGAAAGGCCGTCAAGCTCCAGACGCAACCGTTGCCAGGAATCGAGACGAACGTTTTTTCCCGCTATGATCCGCCGGATGATCCTTTCAAAATTTTTTTGTGTCGCGACGCACAATTCTCCCACACTTGTCCCCGGCGCCGAATTAACGCCCAGCAAGACCTGGGTATTTGTGTTGCGGGCGGCCTCCAGGAATGTCCCGTCGCCGCCAACGGTGATGACGGATCTGTAGCGCTGGTAAGGGATCTTTCGCCCGCGGGCGTATTTTGAGTAGTTTATTCCGTGTTTATGGAGAACCCGTTCGACCATTGTCAGCGTCCTTAAATGTTCGTCATGGGCTTTTTTGTAACGGTCGATCTCCGCGCGCGGATGCCCTTTACGAAAATAGATCGAATAGGCGCTTTTTTTATACAGCAGCAATACATTACCCTCGAGCAGATGTGCCATCTTATTTTCGTCCGTTTAAATTATTAAAACAAACGCCGTCAGAAAGTTCCTTGATCGAGCCAAAGACCGCGTCGGCTTCTTTAAGATATTTGCGAGGTAATGAGGTTTCCAGCGCGAGACACCGCAGTCCGGCGCGTTTGGCGGACTGGATGCCAAAGGGCGCGTTCTCGATAACAACGGCCTCGCCAGTTTTGAGACCGAGTTTTTTCAGGCTTTGCAGATATGGTTCGGGATGGGGTTTGCCGTGCTTCACATCGCTGCCGGTCACGATGACCGAAAAAAGCCGGCGCAAACTTGCTGGCAATATCCGGCACGTTTCATGACGGGATGTGCCGGTCACCAGCGCCAGACGGAAATTGTTTTTATGTAACCGTTTCAAGAATGTGCGCGCGCCAAGGATAAACCGCAAACGGACGATTTTCTTGAAATAGGCTTCTTTTCCCTTCAATATTTTATGGGCTTGGCCGTCAGCAATGGGCTTGCCGTATTGTGCCGTGAGTTCGCGGACGCTGTGGATGCCGGGTTGTCCTTCGCGGCGATACACGTCATAATGCGTCACCGGGATTCCTATTCTCTTGAGAATGACTTTCCAGGAGCGGAAATGGTCCGGCATGGTATTGGTAATGACCCCGTCCATGTCCAGGATAATGGCGTGGACGTTCAATCTTATTTTTGTCATGAATGCGATTATATTAAGGACAAAATAAAAGGAGTGGAACATGCCGAGGCGGGATGAATAATTTTACGAATTATTAGCGGCCCTGATCCCGCTTTGCCTTCATTTCTTCCTGCTTGTCTTTAAGTTTCTGTATCTGGTCGGCAAGTTTTTGTTTCTCAGCTTCTCTTTTTTCCTGTTTAATGCGGGCCGCTTCTTCCTTTCGCTGTTGCTCGGCGAGCCTTCTTTCTTGAGTTGCCCGTTCCGCCGCCCGTCGGTTTTCCTCGACCTGCCGCAGTCTTTCTTTCTCCGCCAATGCTTTCTGCGTTTCTAATTCCGCCTCATTTTGTTTCAGCGCTTTATACTCCTGCAGAAAGTTTTCTTGTTCTTCCGGCGTGCCGTCATCCCAGTCTTTTTGATATTGCGCGGCGAATCTCTTACGTACTTCGACGTTTACGGTACGTTTCAGGCCGGAAGATGTGTCAGTGGGTGCGGAGACCTCGGCCTCGCTCGTGCATAATTCCTTCGTGGTTGTTTTTCGGGAGGTTCTGACAAAATCCCGCTTTTCCCTGGGATCGGCGCTTTCCCAGGTCTTCCCGGTGGATTCCTGGAACTTGGCGCGGAAGGCGTCCATCGACATTTCTTCGGCAAAAGACACCCGGTTCACGCACGCGAACGTCAGCGCAAAAACGGTTATCACAAATACAATATGCTTTTGAAGAAATTTTATGAACATAGACATTGAGGACCTTTCTAGAATCTGGTTGAAATGAACTTGCCTTTATAAGTATAACATGCTTCCTTCAGGCAATGCGAGTGTTAAAATCAAAAAAGCAGTTTCAGGCCGATGGCAAATAGCGCCCCCAAAACGATTTTGTGGAATACTTCCTGCCTTATCCGGGCCAGATGGAAATAAAGCGCGCCCCGGTAAAGGCGAAAAGAATACTAGTACTTTGTCAGAAAAGTTTTTAATAGTTGATTCCTCTGAACCTTTGAGGAAATCAACTATTAAAAACAAAATTGACAAAGTACTAGGCACGCCGAATATGTCAGACACCTTGTAATCGATGTGCGGAAGGAACAATTTGACTTTAAAAATGTTGCTGAGCAAATGAACGCACGCCACCCAAAAGCGTTGAACTACCGAACCCGGCCACTGTCGCGAACATAGCCGAGAGATATGATCCCTTATCCAGTTTTGAATTTGCGTTTTGCAGGAATTTATTCTTGGCATCGGGCGGTAATTTATTTTGGGTCAGAAACGACGGATTGAAATTGCTTTTCAAGGCTGACCAGTTTTTCCTTCGTTTTTTCGAGAGCGGTTTCTTTCTCAAAAAGTTTTGTGCGCACCATGGCCAGTTGTTCCTGCAGAGCTGAGATATCCTCGTTTCTGGCGTCGATCGTTCGGGCGGCGTCTTTGAGTTTGCCTTGATAGATCGCGAGGATCTTTTCCCATTGATCAAGCGCCTGGTCCTTGGCGGCGATGAGGCCGTTGATCTCTTTTGTGTGCAGGGCCGTGTCCGCCTGCAAGGCGGCAAGTCCCTCCTGCAAGGACTGGATTTGCACGTTCTTTTCTTCCAGGATCTTTTGTCCCAACTCCTGACGGGATTGCAGTTCCGCGTACGCGTCGTGCAAGGAACCAAGGGCGTTGACCTTTTCGCTTAATATCATTTCCCGTTCAGTAAGTTTGAGCGAGAACTCAACGACTTGTTTTGTCAGGGCCGTGATCTTGTCATCTTTATGCTTTACATCTTGTTGCAAGATCTCGACCTGCTTGCGCAGCTCGCTTAATTCCTCCCGCACGCCCGCGATCTGTTGCCATGCTTCACCGGGATCATTCACTTTTTGGGGACGTGACACTTGCGTGTCCGGCTTTTGGGGTTCCTCCCGCAGGCCGGGAGGAACCCTGCGGGAGGAGCCTATCGGACGCAGCCAGGCGAGTTGTTCTCGCACACACGATAGTTCCCGTGATAACCTTTCTTTTTCCGTTATTAAGGATCTGTTTAAAGCTTCCAGGGTGCTTGCGGAAGAAACGCCTGCGCCACGATTCTCTGCCGGGGACAAAGAGCGGTCCCTGATGGCCTGAAATTTTTGGTTGATCAGCGTCTGCGGGTAATTTTGCTGGATCAATGAGGTGGCCAAAGCGTCGCGCTGGGCGGTAAAGAAAATCAGCCGTTTTCCGAGTTTTTCATTAAAGACGAGGAGGTCTTCGGAAAGAAAAAGTTGGATCCTTTGTGCGGCCGGCAAGGAACTTCGCGCGCTAATTAAGATCATGCTTTCCCGCGCCGTTTTATTGGATCGGTCCAGCAGGAGCGCGCGGGCAAAGGAATCGATCGCGCCCTGGATATCGCCCTGTTGGTAACACTTCTTCCCTTGGCGCACGAATTGTCCGGCGAAGTCGGAGGCGATAACGGTCTCCGGACTACCAGCTCTCACATAAAGGGAATTGGCGGGAACGTCACGGGCACAGGAATCAGGCGTGATAAACGTGCTGCAGAAAAAAAGGATGAGAAGCGAGGCAAATATTTGACGGGGTATCTTGCGCGGTACTTTGTTGGACATAACGTGGTCTTGCTATCCGCACGAATCTGTCCGGATAATCTTAGCTGTTTTCTTTCTCAGCGCTTTTGGAGTCGCCTGAGGAAGGGCGCTGTTTCGGCATGTGATAATGCATCCATGCCTGAGAGAACCGTTCCAGCCAATCGGTGGAGGCCCGCTCAAAGCCGATATCGCGTCCAGCTTTTTCACTTTCGATCCAGCGGTGACGGTTGATCTCCTCAACGACTTTTTTGTTGTTCAGGAGCTTCTTGGTCGTTTCTTCGCTCATGCGGCCCCCTCTTTTTTATGCGATCGTTATCGCCGTTGAAAGATAAACGTCCTGGATAGCGTTTAAAAGCTTTACTCCTTCGCGCATGGATTTCTGGAAGGCCTTGCGTCCCGAGATCAATCCCATGCCGCCGGCGCGTTTGTTAATAATGGCCGTGCGGATGGCATCCTGAAGGTCGTTTTCCCCGGAAGCGCCGCCGGAGTTGATAAGTCCGATCTTTCCCATGTAGCAATTGGCTACCTGATAGCGGCACAGATCGATCGGATGGTCCGAGCTTAACTGTTCGTAGACGAGCGGATGCGTCTTGCCGAACTTCAAGGCTGTGTACCCGCCATTATTTTCCGGCATTTTCTGCTTGATAATGTCTGCTTCAATGGTGACGCCGAGATGATTCGCCTGTCCGGTCAGATCGGCAGAGACATGATAATCGATATTCCCTTTTTTGAAATTGGCGTTACGCAAATAGCACCACAGGATAGTAAAGAGCCCCAACTCGTGCGCACGGCGAAACGCCTGAGAGATCTCTTCGATCTGACGATGAGATTCTTCTGAACCGAAATAGATCGTCGCCCCGACACCCACGGCGCCCATGTCGAAAGCCTGCTCGACACTGGCAAAAAGCCGCTGGTCGTATTTGTTGGGATAGACTAAGAATTCGTTGTGATTGATCTTGAGGACGAAAGGGATTTTGTGGGCATATTTGCGGGAAGTGATGCCAAGCACTCCCAAAGTCGAGGTGACGGCGTTGCATCCACCTTCAATGGCCAGGCGAACGATATTCTCGGGATCGAAATAAATGGGATTGGGCGCGAATGAGGCTCCAGCAGAGTGCTCGATCCCCTGGTCGACCGGCAGGATGGAAAGGTATCCGGTACCCCCCAGGCGTCCATGATTGTACATCCCCTGCAAATTACGCAACACCGTGTTGGGACGATCGGAATTAACGAAAATACGGTCCACGTAATCCGGTCCCGGAAGCGTCAGGCTTTCTTTAGGGATCGTGGTGCATCTATGGTCCAATAGTATTTTGGCTTCTTCTCCCAAACGTTCGATCACATCATTCATTGAAAAGTCTCCTTTACATAAAACGGAATTCGATATTCGTGCTGTAAGCGTTACTGCGTTCCTGCGGAATGAAACAAACCCATTGTAGTTAAATTTATATTAAAAGCAAGGAAAAAATGTCAGCGCGGCAGTAGAAAATCGCCTTCATGGAGAATGATGCTATACCCCTATTTGCTGTTTCATGACTTCAACGAGCGGGGCGATGGTCTTTTGCGAGAAATCAAACTTGATCCCTGCTGTTTCAAAGAGTTCGGGCAAGTGGCGCGAACCCCCGAGCGCCAGCGCTTTTTTGTAATTAGCTAACGCGGTCTTGGGGTCATTGCGAGCATTGTTCCATAGCTGCAGCGCCCCGAGCTGGGCGATCCCGTATTCGATATAATAGAACGGGACTTCAAAAATATGTAACTGGCGGTGCCAAAGGAACGCGTGTTCGTCGTCCAATCCTTCCCAATCGAGAAAATTTCCGCCGAAGCGTTCATGAATGGCGAGCCAGGCATCTTTACGTTGCGCGGAATTGTGTTGCGGGTGTTCGTAGATCCAGTGCTGGAACGCGTCGATGACCGCGACCCAGACTAAAGTTAAAACGATCCCTTCCCAGTGTTCGCTACGGGAACGTTGTTCGTCTTGCGGGCCATAAAAAACGCTGATCTGCGGGTCGGCCAGCAATTCCATACCCATTGAAGCGACCTCGTTAAATTCCATCGGACCGTGGCGGTAATCAAGCAGGGAATCGCTCGCGCACGCCAGGGCGTGGAACGCGTGGCCGGCCTCGTGCAAAAGCGTGCGCAAATCGTCATCGACGCCTACGGCGTTCATGAAAATGAACGGTTTGCGTGCCTCATTGAGCGTCGATTGGTATCCGCCCGGCGCTTTGCCTTTGCGGCTTTCGAGATCCAGCAGCCCGGCGACCACCATTTCGCTGAATTGTCGTCCTAATTCGGGATCCAGACGGTTGAAAATTTTGCTGCAGCCGTCCATTAATTCATTGACCTTTTGAAATGGCCGTAAGGGCGGTCTTCCCAGGGAATCGACCGCGATGTCCCAGGGACGCAGTTTTTTGAGCTTCATATGTTCCCTGCGTTTCTCCAGGATCTGCCGCCACAAAGGCACAAGGAGTTCTTCGATGGATGCGTGGTATTGCTTGCAGTCCTTCGGCGTGTAGTCGAAGCGGTGCAACGCGCGGAATTTGTAATCGCGAAAATTCGAAAATCCGGCGTTCTCCGCGATCTTTACACGCAATGAGATCAGCCGGCCGAAAAGTTGCTCCAACGCGCCTCTATCGTCGAGCCGGCGCCGGGCGGCGGATCTCCACGCGCGTTCGCGCAGGCCGCGGGCGGGTTCATGCAGGAATTTTCCCATCTCCGGCAGGGTGCGCTCTTTGCCCTCAAAGACCACGGTCATGGCGCCGATCGTGGTTTGGTATTCCTGCGTGAGCAGGTCGGCTTCCGTTTCCATGACCACGTTCTCTTCGCGGAAAAGTTCGATGTCGGCGTGTAGCGCGCGAGTGTAGACTTCATAGCGCTTCGGATCCAGTTGCCAGCGCGCTTGTTCGGCCACATATTTTTTGTTCAACTGGTCATTGAATACTTTAACGACCGGCTGGATCGTCTCGATGAAATGCTGGTAGGCGCGCGTGCGCGCGGGATCATCCGTCTGACAGGTCATACGGATGTACAAAATAGTGCCGGTTTGGCTTAGCGCGGCCTCCAGTTCGGAGCGCTCCCGAAGCCAATCCTGCAGGGCGCGGGAAGAATCGATCGTCCGGTCCAGAAGCACCTGAAAAAGCGGTCGCACCTGGCCCGGAACGGTCAGGTCCGCTTGCCCGGGAACAAAATACCGCGGTTGATACGGGCCGATATGGGTAAAATCAGGGGATGTTGCCGTGTTCATGGTAAATCTTGCTTGACAAACGTTTTTTTTCCGATATACTTTTAAACTCAATCGCCATAAAGGGGAAACAGATGCCAAAAGAATGCGTTATATGTCGCAAGGGTCCGATGCCGGGTGCCAAGTATAAACGGCGCGGTCAGATCAAAAGGACCGGCGGTGCTGGTTCCAAGATCGTTGGAAAATCGTTACGCCGTTTCCTGCCTAACCTGCAACGGATCAAAGTTATCCTTGATGGAACGGTCAGGAGCGTTAACGTGTGCACCAGCTGCATCAGCGCCGGAAAAATCTGCAAAGCTTAACTTCCGCTATTCACTTAATCGAATATCTTTCAATATGAGCTGTGGTGTTGGCGCTTTGTTCCATTCATCCAGGGTGATCTGGTAGGTCAGATCGATCTTTGCCCCGGGACGGATCAGTCCGCTATATTTTGCCATGCCGAAACCCACCGCCGAGATCGTGAATTGCTTTTGGTCCGTGACCCAGAATTTTAATGTATCCTTCCCCATGACCTTGGGATAGGTTTTGATCAAAACTTGCCGCGAACAAAAAACCGGCGCGGGATTTCCTTCGCCAAAGGGCTGCATCGAGTCAATGACATTTGCCAATTCCATGTTGATGCTGGCAAGCGGGATCTCGCAATCGATGCATAGCGTTGGGATTAGTTTTTTCGCCTCCAGCATATCCTGGGCGAGTTTGTTGATCAGTTCCCTGAATGGATCGATATTTTCCTTCTTGATGGTCAACCCCGCCGCTCCTTCATGACCGCCGAAGGTTTCCAGATAATCCGCGCATCCCGACAAGGCGGTGTGCAGGTGAAATCCATTGATGGAGCGCGCCGAGGCTGTTCCGATACCGTCTTCATCGATGGAGATAATGACCGTCGGACGGTAGTATTTGTCCGTGATCTTGGAAGCGACGATCCCCAAAACACCGCGATGCCACCCTTCTTTGCTTAAAACAATGACCTTTTGTTCGTTGAAGTTCACGTCCTGTTCGACCAGCGACATGGCCTCATCGACAATGTCACCTTGCATTTGCTGGCGTTCCTTGTTATGGCGTTCCAGGGTTTTGGCGATATCCAGGGCTTCCTGAGGGTCTTCGCTTAAAAACAGGTCCAGCGATGTGTGCGCGGTGTCCATGCGTCCGGCCGCGTTGATCCGCGGGCCTAAAATAAATCCCACGTGAAACGGCGTGATCTTTTTTCCCTTGATCTTGGCGACATCCAGCAAAGCCATCAGGCCTTTATTTTTGGTATTCATCAGCCGCGATAATCCTGATTTGACAAGGATACGGTTTTCGCCGTGCAATGGAACGATGTCTGCCACTGTCGCGATTGCCGCCAGATCAAGGACGTCTTCATCGACTTTTCCCCGAATGGCCTGGGTCAGTTTGATGACCAGCCCCGCCGCGGCCAGGTGTTTGAATGGATAGGAACAATCTTTTTGTTTGGGATTGATGATCGCCACGGCATCGGGCAAACGATGGTCCGGTTCATGATGATCGATAATAATGACCTCCACCCCCGCGTCGTTAAGAAGCTTCACTTCCGCGAAAGCATTTATGCCGCAGTCTACCGCGATCAACAGGTCGATTTTCTTCTCTCGGGCAAATTCGGCGACCTCTTCGTTCAATCCATAGCCGTGATGAAAGCGGTGCGGGATGTAATGAATGACCTCAATGCCCAGTTGGGTCAGGACATTGTTCAAAAGCGCCGATGACGTCACGCCGTCCACGTCATAATCCCCAAAAATAAGGACGCGTTCTTTACCGGTCTTCGCTTTCCGGATGCGCAAGACGGCTATGTCCATGTTTTTGAGAAGAAAAGGATCGTGTAGTCCGCTAATATCCGCGCTGAGAAAATCTCGAGCTTCTCCGGCATCGGTGATCCCGCGGTTGATAAGGAGCTGCGCGATAATGGGAGGGATGCTGAGGGCGTTACTTAAAGTGGCTTGCAATTTTGGGTCGGGGTCATTGATACGCCATTGCTTTTGCATCCTGCTTACATCCTCTCCGGGGTGCTTAAGCCCAGCAGGCGAAGTCCGTTGGCCAGGACGACCTTTGTGGCATTGACCAGGGCAAGCCGTTCGGATGACAGATCCGTATCGTCACTGATCACGCGGTGCTGGTCATAAAATTTATGGAAGACCATCGCCAGTTCATGCAAATACTGCATGAGCGCGTAAGGGTCTAATTCATGATAGCAAACAAACAGCATGTCAGGGAAACTTCCCAATTTTTTGATCAAGTCCAGCTCTGCCGGCGCGCTTAACAGGGAAAAATTGTTTTCTTTTTGTTTTAACCCCGCTTCTTGCGCTTTTTGGGTGATGCTGTGGATGCGCGCGTGGGCGTATTGGATGTAGTAGACCGGATTCTCCGGAGTTTCCTTTTTCGCCAGTTCCAGGTCAAAATCAAGATGGGCGTTGATATGGCGCATCAGGAAGAAAAATCGCGCGGCATCCACGCCCACTTCGTCAATCACTTCCCGCAGACTGATGAATTCCCCGCGGCGTGTGGACATCGAGACTGGTTTGCCCTCGCGGTAAATGGTGGCGAGCTGAACGATGAGGACATTGAGGGAATCGGGATTTTTACCAAGCGCCTGCGCCGCCGCTTTGATGCGCGGGATGTATCCGTGATGGTCCGGCCCCCACAGGTTAATGAGCTTTTCGAACCCGCGGTCATATTTATTTTTGTGGTAAACGATATCCGGTAAAAGATACGTGTAACTGCCGTCGCTTTTGCGCACCACCCTGTCTTTATCATCACCGAAATCGGTCGATCTGAACCAGAGCGCGGAATCTTTTTCGTAGAGAAATCCTTTTTTTTGTAAAAAATCCAGAATGGCGCTGATGGATTCTTTGGTGGCGACTTTCGTTTCGTTGGTCCAGCAATCGAAATGCACGTTGAAATCTTCCAGGTCTTTACGGATGACCGCAAGCAAATGGTCAACGCCATAGTTTTTAAAGCTGGCCGGCTCCTGTTTATTGATATCCGCGAGAATTTTGATCTTATTTTGGGCGATGAACTCTTGGGCCATGCCCTTGACGTATTCGCCCTGATAGCCGTTCTCCGGAAGTTCCGCGGTACCTCCGAGCAGTTCAATGGCCCGGCATTTGATCGATTCTCCCAAAAGGTTAATCTGGTTGCCGCCATCGTTGATGTAATATTCCCGGCTGACCTTAAACCCGATAAAGTTGAGGATATTGGCCAGCGCGTCACCGACCGCGGCCTGGCGGGCGTGGGCGACGCTCAATGGCCCCGTAGGGTTGGCGCTGACAAATTCCACCTGGACCATTTTATCCTGTCCATGTTTGGAACGGCCGTAATTGTTTCCTTCTTTAAATATCTCGCTGATAATCTCGTAAAGGGCTTTGGGAGTCAGGAAGAAATTAATAAATCCAGGTTTTTTGACTTCGATCCGGTCAATCTTTTCCCTCAACTCCGCGTTGAAGGGGAGAGCTTGTGAGACGACGGCACTAAATTCTTCCGCGATGGAAAACGGCGGCTTTTGCAGAAGTTTGGCGGATTTTAAGGCGATATTGCAGGAAAATTCTCCGTGGATCTTTTCAGCAGGAATGTCCAGTTCAACGGAAGGAAGATCGACCATCGCGGGTAATTCTTCCTTCAGGGAGCGTTCCAGATGTTTCTTTAGTTGTTCGCGCAGGTTGGATAACATGGTGTCAAACCAAAAAACAAGGCCACAAGCCACATGTCCTGGGATGACCTGCGACTTGTGACCGGTTTTGAAACGGTTACTGTTTAATCTTTGCTTGCTTCTCCCAATCAACAGGCTTTGCGTCCTGCCACAGATATTCCAGCTGGTAAAACTCCCTCACTCTTTTCTGGAATACGTGGGTGACCACATCCCCTGTATCGATAATGACCCAGTCGGATTTGGAGAAACCCTCCCGCAGACGCAAACGGATATTCAATCCTTTTAACTCTTCGTGAATATGGTCAGCGATGGCACGGGCCTGCCGGTCGGTGTTTCCGGAACAGAGGACAAAGTAGTCGCAATAATTGACGACTTTACGCATGTCCAGAACGACAATGTCTTCCGCTTTTTTATCCGAAGCGAATCGTGCGATGGACGTGGCTGTTTCTCTGGGAGTCAATGAAGCTCTACACTAGTAGGATTTCGCTATAATTCTTTCAGGAGCGGGTTGATCCTGGTTCTTAAGCGGGATGTTACTTCTTTTTCATTTGCTCCGCTTGAACTTTGCTTAAAACGCGCCAGCATTCATGCGTTCCCTTGGGGGATTTGGCTACGGCGAAGTAGCGGCCGCTTTTTTCCTGCACCTTGTACTCGGTCGTATTGAATTTGCCCTTGGTCTTGACATCATAAAATGATAACTCTTCCATCTGTCCCTCCTGGTATTATCCTCACCCGATATACCCCGGTGAGGAGATTTCTGTTAAACTTAACCTGTATTTCCGTAGGGGACCAGTTGATACCGGCCTGCCATTTATATCCCAAGATACATTGGGTCAGATGCTTCAGGGATATCCTCCCTACAGAAAAAGAACAACAACCATCAACTACGAAAGGACGCCCATGAATTACCTTGGCATCGATGTCGCGAAAGCCATATCTAGTTATGTCCTCCATGCGGCGGTTAATTTGATACAAACATGCGTTGTCTTTATTTTGCCTGATAACGCTTCTGGAAGTCCGCTTGTTCTTTTTTCCGCCGCGCCGCTTCCTCGGGATCCATCTTATCTATAAACCATTTATGGTTATCCGAATTCAAAACCTCATCGATCTTCGCCCTTAAGGCCTTCGCTGCTTCAACTTTTTTGGGATCCGATGATTTAAGGTTCTCATCCGCTAAAGTTTCAAGCTCCGGGATAAATTCGGCGTAAAAATTCTTTGCGACTTCATAGGTCCCGTGCCAGTGGGTATAATCCGGACCCATCATCGAGGCACCATGGCGCGCGCGGCGGCCTTCGTGATGCCAAATCTCATACCAGATAAAATCTATTCTGTTCCCAAAGGGGACCGGTTTAAGGAGCGGTTTGGCGGCTTCCATCAAGGCCTGCCCCGGTTTGGCGAACTTTTCATGATATAGTTCGATCAAACTGTCATACTGTGTATAAAAACTCTCCACCAAAGGGTCACCGTGACAGTTCAAGCAAACATCCTTCATATTCTTACGCCGCGTCTTCCAATCAATATCCTTTCCCGGCAGGCCCATATTGGCATCGGCGACTTCCGGTCTTATAGAGACAGCGGGTCTATTGTTCCAACTGATCCTCATCCCAACATCATGGGTCACGCCCTGAGCGGGAGTGGCGCTCATATGACATGTGGCGCAAGTAGGCGCTGCGTTATAGTCTTCACCGACAATCCACTTCTCGTTATCCAGATTCATCTTATGTTTGTTCGCATTAAACGCAATGCCATGTTTGGATTCTTCATAAATCTCTATCTGCGGGTGGTCAGGGCCCATATGGCATTTGCCGCAATTCTCCGGATTCCTGGCCTGTTCCACAGAAAATTTATGCCTCGAATGGCATGCGCTGCAAGACCCTTCCGAACCATCGGGGTTTATGCGTCCGATGCCCGTATTTGGCCAAGTCGCCGGATCCAGTTTACCGTCCTTTAATACCTTAACCTCAGAGCCATGGCACTGCCAACAACCATTCACTGCCGCAGAGGAAACCCCGTCAGGAAATCCTTCCGTTTTAAAACCGCGATTCCCTTCCACTACTTCGGCCAACCGGTTATCTTGGGAACCCAGAATTCGCGCGGCCTTTGAGTGATGTGAGCTGACAAATTCTTTGACTTCTTCGCTATGGCAACGAGCGCAATCCTGAGGTGAAACAATCGTTGCGATAATGACTCCGTTATGTTCATACGCGTCCGGCTCCCCCTTCTTGGCCTGATGGCATTCGTAACAACTGACATTCGCTCGAAAATGTTTGCTGGCGCCCCATTGTTCCACAATCGCCGGCGTCTGTTCCTTATGGCAGGTGATACACTCCTTGGATTCTTTGGAGAGCGTGTCGGGCACCATACCAGCATTTGCCAAAGATACCCGAAGAAGCACGGATAAAACAATGACCGCAAAGAGATTTTTTTTCATCGGAAGATCTCCTTCGTGTGAATGTACGCTTAAGGAAATAAATTTAAGTAGAGTCTAACCGATAATAAATATCTTGTCAAATCAAAAAATGACTAATTGCTGCTGTTACGCGCGTTCAGCAGTTTTGGAAGTTCTTCGCTCTGTTTATCCGTCAACGGACCAACGATGGCGAGGTTGTACCGCTCGCGGCGCAGGATTATTTTAGCCACCCGCTGGAGGTCCGCTTTCTTGATTTTCTGGAAATCCGTGATCAGGGACTTCAATGTCTTGGTTTTGTTCTGGCTGATCAGGGTATCCCCGATCCAAAGCATGTGTTCCATGGTGTCTTCAAGGCTTAAAAGCATCTGGCCGAGAACATAATCCCGCGCGCGGGTGAATTCATCGTCCGTGACGCCCGAACGCTTGATTTTATCCAGTTCAGTGAGGATAAGGGCAACGGTTTCCACGATTTTGTGGTTATCGACACCCGCCCGGATCAGAAATGCCCCCGTATCGTGCATGGTGCGCGCCATACAGGAGATCGAATAGGCCAGTCCCCGCTTTTCCCGTATTTCGACGAATAAACGGCTAGACATGTTCCCGCCTAAAATAACGCTTAAAAGACTGAGCGCATGACGATCTTTATCGTGTTCATCATAGCCAATGGCCCCAAAGGCCAGATGCATCTGTTCGATTTTTTTAGGGAAGAGATGAACACGCGGTTTTGCTTGGGAATTATCGGCCTTGAGATAGGTCGGTTGCACTTCCTTGGGCAATTGCGCGAAGCGCTCTTTTGCCAGACGTACGAGTTGGGTGTGATTTAAATTCCCGGCGGCGGCGATCACGATATTGCCCGGCGTATAATAGGCTTTGTGAAACCGTTTGATATCGTCCTGAGATAAGGCGTTGACGCTTTCCGTCGTTCCGGCCAGATTTTTGCCCAGAGGATGGTCAGGCCACAAAAGACCGTCCAAAAGTTCCATCACCGCGTACTGCGGCAGGTCCCTGTACATTTTGATTTCTTCCACAACGACCGTTTTTTCCTTGGCAATGTCGGGATCGGCGATGCTGGGATGAACAACCATGTCGGCCAAGACATCAAAAGTCTTTTTAAGATGTTTGGTGGGAATTTTGGCGTAGAAGCATGTCTGTTCTTCGGATGTGAAGGCGTTCAATGTCCCTCCGACCCCTTCGATCGATGTTTTAATGACTTCGCAGGGATATTTCTTGCTGCCCTTAAAAAGAATATGTTCGAGGAAATGGGCCGCGCCCTTGACGCGATCTTCTTCATGCCGGCCGCCGACACCGATCCAGAAGCCCAGCGCGATGCTGTCGCGGTCTTTCATATCGTGGGTGACCACCCGTAAACCGTTCGGTAATTTTGTTTTGGTGTACATTACGATAAATTCCGTGATAATTTTTGGACAAACCTGGCCACATTGGCGACCAATTGCTTCTTCCCTTTATTCTGAGCGATCGCGTTGACAATGGCGCTTCCTACGATAACGCCATCCGCCACATTGGCGACCATTTTTACCTGGGCCGGCGTGGATATGCCGAATCCGACGCAGATCGGTTTGTGTGTCAATTTCCGCGCCAATTTGACCTGCCCTGTGATCGTACGGGGAAGTTTTTGCCGGGCGCCGGTGACGCCGGTCAGCGAAACATAATAAATAAATCCGGTTGACGCGTTAACGATGCGTTTCATCCGGCGCTGGGTGGTTGTCGGCGCTAAAAAGAAAACGGTGACCAGACCGTTTTCCCGGGCCGCGCGGATCAGGCCGTCTCCTTCTTCGGGCGGCAGGTCCGGGACGATGATTCCATCCACCCCGCAGGTCTTTGCCTTGCGCGCGAAACGTTCTTCACCATAATGAAAAACCGGATTGTAATAGGTCATCAAGGCGATCGGGATCTGTGATCGCTGACGGACGCGTTTGACCGTGGCCAGGATATTCTCCAGATTGACATGCTTTTTCAAAGCGCGCTGGGAAGCGGCCTGGATCGTCGGCCCGTCGGCCAAAGGATCGGAGAACGGCACGCCGAGTTCAACGATGTCCACGCCGGCGCCTTCAAAAGCCAGCACAAGCCGTTCGGTCGTCCTTAGATCCGGATCCCCGGTGGTGATGAACGCGATGAAAGCTTTCTTCTTTTTCTTTTTTAATTCTTTAAATTTTACATCAATTCTGTTTTCCATAAGTCAATCGAGTAGGAGGCGGAATTGCTTCCGCCGTCCTCTCACACCACCGTACGTACCGTTCGGTATACGGCGGTTTCTATCGCTCTTCGCTTTTGGCCTGTCCCCCACCTTCATATAACCACCCCGCCATAACTCACGGATTC
>JACROV010000061.1 GCA_016214285.1 Candidatus Omnitrophota bacterium
TACCAAGGATCTTGAATATTAAGAGCAAGTTCAAATAACGGTTGGGTAAACATTGGCTTCCTCCTGGTTAAGGTTTTTCCAGGATTATAGCAGATTACCCATTCAAACTTTCAAAGAGGCCGATATCTTAAACGCCTCGTTCGAATATGACGGCAATGGAATAAGACGAAAAGCCGTTGAAGGCGATAAGATAACGCGGTATTATTATGACGGTCTGAACGTGCTCTTTGAAAAAGATGTTTCGGGATTCACGAATAAAGCCTACACCCGCGGCCTGGGCTTCCCCGGCGGCATCGGCGGGCTCATCAGCATGAAGCGCTATGAGATGGACGACGAGGGCTTAAAAGAAAAGACCCATTATTATCATTACGACGCCCTTGGCTCGGTGGTCAACCTTTCCGATCGCAAGGGCTCTTTGACGACGGACTACGAGTATGACGCTTTCGGCAATGGCAAGCACGGGAAAAAATGGAACACCTACCGCTTCAGCTCGAAGGAATTCGAAGACCACGCCGGGCTCTACTTCTTCGGCGCCCGGTATTACGATCCCGAGATCGGCCGCTGGCTGACGCCGGATCCGCTTGGCTTCATCGACGGTATCGTTTTTGCCATCGCCTTAGCCTTCGGGCTGGCGGGCAAAGACATCGCTTCAAGATACCTCGATGTTTTAAACTTCAAAAGACCGGACCACAAATAAGCGAAGCAAGGCTGGAATTGTTGCAAAGGCGGCTGTCTAACTATGACGACCCTGCCCGCGAGCACAGCCAGCGATCAACAAAAAGAAACTTTCCAGTTCCCCGGAGTCCGCGTTGTCGAGGCCTCGGCCGGGTCAGGTAAGACCTATGCCCTGGCCAAACGCTACATCCAGCTTCTTTTAAGCGCTCCGGATCCAGCAGGGGAGGCCGCGGTGCGCAGCATCCTCGCCGTCACCTTCACCAACAAAGCCGCGATGGAGATGAAGGGGCGCATCCTGGAGTTTCTGAAAGCCATCGCTTTAAAAAAAATTTCCGCCTCCGGGCAAAAAGAAATCCTTCTGCCGCTGGGGCTCAGTATCGAACAGGCCAGCCCGAAGGCCTTCGCGATGATGGAGGCGATCATCCGGCATTACAATTTTTTCCAGATCCAGACGATCGACAAATTCATCAACGCGCTTCTTTCGGGATGCGCCTTTAAGGTCGGCCTGACCGCCCATTTCAAGATCAAGACCAACGCCCGGGAATATCTGGAATACGCGCTTGACCAGACCATCGACCGGGCGGCGCGTGACAAGGACATCCGGCAGATCTTCGAATATTTCTTGCACAATTATTTGTACCTCGAGAACCGTTCGGGATGGTTTCCCAAAAGGGACATGGCCGCGATCCTCTACGCGCTTTTTACGCAGACCAACACCTACGGCGGCACGCTGCGGGAAGGGCCCTCTACCCCGGAAGATATCATGCGCAAAAAAAAGACGGTTCTCAAGGACATAAAGGCCTTGCGCGAATGCCTGCCTGGAGATACCGACCGGAAGTTCGTCAAAAGTCTGGACGGATTTCTGGAAGAAAATACCCGGCTTTTTGACATTGATTCTGTCTCCACGTACTTTGCGCGCGAAGAACTGCCTGTGCGCAAAGACGGCGTGATCCCCGCGCCGGCCGGCCGGTTGTGGTCGAAGATCCGCGGGAATTTAAAGGATATCTGCGAAGAGGAAGCCGGTTGTCTGTTTAACCCATACATCAGGGTGTTTGATATCCTGCGCCACGCTATTGAAGAACTGGCTGCCAAAGACGACGTGCTGTTCCTCGAGGAGCTCAATAAAAAAGCCGGCCGGCTTTTCGATGAAGATCATGTGACGGTCGCCGAATTGTATTACCGTCTGGCGAGCCGTTTCCGTCACTATTTGATCGATGAGTTCCAGGACACCAGCCGTTTGCAATGGCATAACCTCGAGAAGATGGCCGAGGAAGCTTTGTCCACGGGAGGGTCGCTTTTTTACGTGGGCGACCGCAAGCAGGCCATCTACGGATTTCGCGGCGGGGAAGTGAGGCTATTCGACGATGTTGCCGTCCGGTTTAACGCTTTTCCCGTGAAGGTGGAATATCTGACCAGGAACTGGCGCAGCCGGAAGGCCATTGTGGATTTTAACAACACGATCTTTTCACCGGAGAACCTGAAAAGTTTTGTCCTGCACAAAGAAGAATTCGAACGCGGCAAGAAAAAATCCAATATCGTTGAATTCAGCCCCGATGACCACGCCACCTTGGAGCGTCTGTTCCAAAGTTCCCGGCAAAGCGTCCATCCCGGCAAAGACGACGGGTATGTGCGGGTCGAAACTATTCCGGTCGAACAAAAAGATGAGCGCGATTGTGTCATCCGCGCTAAAGTGACCGGCCTTATCCGCGAACTGCGCGGTCGTTTCGCGTATGGGGACATCGCGGTCCTTACCCGCAATAACGTCCAGGTCGAGCAGATGACCCGCTGGCTGCTCGAGGATGGCATCCGGGTTTCCTCCGAGCGCACCAGCGACATCACCCGGAACCGGATCGTCCAGGAGGTAGTCGCTTTCTTAAGATTCCTGGATTCGCCCATCGACAACCTGGCCTTCAGCGCGTTTTGTCTTGGAGATATCCTGCCGCGGGCGACCGGCATTTCCCGGGAAGCCGCCCATGAGTTCGTCTTTCATCTGCGCGAGCGGCTGGATCGGGAGAAGGATTTTTACGTGTATATGGAGTTTCGCGGGCGCTTCAAAGAAGTCTGGCAGGAATATTTCGACGAATTCTTTGGCAACGTCGGGTTGTATCCTTTGTACGAACTGGTCGTCAGCATCTATAACTGTTTCGGGCTTCTCACGCATTTCCCTGATGACCAGGGATTTCTCATGCATCTGCTGGAATTGATCAAGAAGCAGGAGGAGGAACATTCCGACATCACCTCATTTCTGGAATATTTTGAGGATCTCGCAGGTGAGGATCTGTATGTGCGCGCGGCCAAAAGTGATGCGGTGCAGATCCTGACCGCTCACAAGGCCAAGGGGCTGGAATTCCCGGTCGTCATCTTGCCGTATCTGGGGATCGACGTCCAGGTCGGCACGACCGGCGACGATTATACGCCCTCGTATGTCTTGCGCCAGGAGGATCCCGTGCTGGAACTTCTGCGGCTTAAAAGTGAATATTATAAATTTTCCGACGATCTGTACGCGCTCTACGCGCAGGAATACAAAAAGGCGTTGATGGCGGAGTTGAACAATATTTATGTCGCGTTGACGCGGGCGCAGGACGAGCTTTACGCGTTTCTACCGCAGAAGGTCGGCAACAGTTTCAATCTTGTCCAGCTTTTGATCCCCGAGAGCATTCGGGAAACCGGCGCGCAGTGTAAAGCCGCGCATCGGGCCGACCGAGAGGCTCCCTGCGGGAGGGAGGAAGCATTTATTATGGAATTACCCGCTTCGCGATGCCACGACTGGATCGGTTATCTTAAAGACGAATTTCTCCCCGCAGGGGAGGCCGGGGCCGTGCATAACCGCGCGCAGCGGTTACGCGGCGAGGTCATCCATTTTATGCTTTCATTTATCGGCAATCTGGACACCACCGATCTCGAGGAAAGCCTGGAGCGCGCGCGGCAGCAGGCACAAAATCATTTTCCGTATATAACGGATTGCGCGGAGTATATCGCCATCTTGGGGAAGTTGTTCAGGTCCCCGAAGGCAAAACCATTTTTCTATTGCGGGAAAGCGCAGGTCCTTGCCGAGAAGGAAATCGTCAATACCCAGGGGCACCTCAAGCGTCTCGACCGGCTGATCATCGGTGAGAAGGAAGTCCTCATTGTCGATTTCAAATCGTCCCGCGAGGGGGAAGATCAGCATGTCGAGCAGGTGCGGGATTACATGAAGATCGTCGCGACGATGTATCCGGGCAAAATGGTTAAAGGGTGGCTGGTGTATCTGGATAGTGGGGACGTGGAAGAGGTAAAGGAGGGTAAATAGTTAATGGTGAATGGTAAATAGTGGCCGGCCAACCGACTATTAACCATTTACCATTTACCATTTACCATTAACTATGTCTCAAATTATCACATACAGTTTCTGCGAACCCTTCATCGACCGTCTGGCCGATCATATCGAAGAGAACTATCTCAAAAAAGGCAATGATCTGAGCCGTCTGGCCGTTGTCTCCGGCGGCCGCCGGCCGGCGCTGTTTCTTAACCGCGAGCTTTCCAAACGCGTCCGCAAGAACTTTTATCCGCCGCGTTTTTTCGGCATCGATGAATTTGTCAGCTATACCGTGCAGAAGAAGGAACTTTTTACATCGGGACAGGACCTGGACCAGTGCTATCTCATTTACCAATTGGCCCAAAAACACGCGCCGGAAGTTTTAAAGGGGCGCGCCACCTTTGCCCAATTCTTGCCCTGGACGCGCGAGATCCTTAATTTTATCGAACAGCTTGACCTGGAAGACGTGGCAGACCTGCGGCTCGCGAACATCCAGGCCAACGCGACGATCGGCTATGACGTCCCGGAGGATATCAACCGGATATTGAAACACGTCATTGTCCTGCGCGGGGCTTATCACGAATATATCCGCGCGCGCAAGATCTATTCGCGCGGGTTCCAGTATTGGCGCGCCAGCCAGCTGATCGACGAGATCCGTTTCGAAGAATTCGATCAATTCTTATTCTGCAATTTTTTTTATTTCAACCGTTCCGAGGAAAGAATCGTCCAGTCTTTGTATGAGCGCGGCCAGGCAACGTTGATCTTTCAGGGCGACGAGCGCAAGTGGCCGGTCCTGGAGCGGATCTCGCGACGATTCTCCTCCTCCCTGCGGGAGGAAGGCGAGACGATCCCCACGCCGGGATTCCGGTTGAATCTTTGCAAGGCCTTTGACGTCCATTCCCAGGTCGCGGCAGTCCGGGAAATATTAAAAAAGGTCAAGCATCCTGAAAAAACGGTCATCGTCCTGCCTGACGCCGACAGCCTGGTGCCGCTCCTGTCGGAAATAGCGAGCCTCGTGGAGGAATTTAACATCTCGATGGGCTATCCTTTGCGGCGCAGCAGCCTGTATTCGCTGTGTTCATTTGTTTTTTACGCCCAGCTTTCAAAGAAAAACGACCGTTATTACGCGAAAGACTACCTTAAAACGTTGCGGCATCCGTTCGTGAAGAACCTGGAGTTATCGGAAAACGTCCCGGCGGCCGCCACGCGCACCCTGATCCACAAGATCGAGGAGATATTGACCGGCAAGGTGCTGACGGCGATATCGGGAAGCCTCTTCATAAAGCCCGAGGACATTGCCGGGCTGGATGACTTGTATCAGCTGACGCTGGAGACGACCGGGCGGCTGGGCATCAAGACCAGCCGCAAGGAATTACAGCGGGCGCTCGAAGAGATCCACCGGATTTTATTCACGGGCTGGGAGTCTTTGAGCAATTTTCAGGAGTTTGCCGCCTGCCTCGGCGGATTTCTCGACGTGCTTCTGGAAAAAAGTTTCATGAAGAAATATCCGTTGAACCTCAACATCGCCCGGCGGATGTATGAGGTCAAAGACGAACTCTCCACGGCCAGTTTCCGCCATGAGACCTTCGACCAGGAGGAGATGTTCAAGATTTTTGACGCGAAGATCGCCCGCGAACTGGTGGCCTTCCACGGCTCGCCCTTGAAGGGCTTGCAGATTCTGGGGCTTTTCGAAACGCGGTCGCTTAATTTCGAGAACGTGATCGTGCTGGATGTTAACGAAGGGGTGCTTCCCAAATTAAATATCTACGCGCCGCTCATTCCGCGCGAGGTGATGATCAGTTTGAACCTGGACCAGCTGGAGCTGGAGGAAGAGATCCAGCGCTACCAGTTTATGCGGCTTTTATCCTCGGCGAAAGATGTGCATTTGATTTACAGGGAAAGCAAGGACAGGGAAAAAAGCCGGTTCGTCGAGGAATTGATCTGGGAGGAACAGAAACGCCGTAAGACCATCGATGTGGTGCCGCCCGTCCAGACCCGGTTCGCGCTCAAAGTAACTCCACGCAAGACGAGCATTCCAAAAACTCCGGCCATGATCGAGCGCCTGCGCGGCATGCGGTATTCGGCCTCGAGCGTCAACATGTACCTGCGCAATCCCGTGGAATTTTATTACAATTATGTTTTGGGGCTGAAGGAAACCGAAGACCTGCTCGATGAGCCCGAGGCGAGGCAGGTGGGGACGTTCCTGCACGAATTGCTTGAAGACGCCTTCAGGCCGTTTTTGAGCAAGAAGCCCCAAATTGACAGTGCATTCCGCAGCCGTTTTGCTAAGATATTCGAGAGCAAGTTTGAGGCGACACTGGCAAGGTCCATGAGATCCGACGCTTTTCTGCTTAAAGCGATCATCACCGGGCGCATGGAACGTTTTCTGGATAACGAAGCCTCCGGCGCCGACCGGCAGGTCGAGGAAGTCTTGCATCTGGAAAGCCGGTTTGAAGATCTGTTGCGGCTGCCCTGCGGGGACATACGGTTTACTTACGTCGTTGACCGCGTCGACCGGCTCAGCGACGGCACGCACATGATCGTCGATTACAAGGCCGGCGCTATTGACCAGATGCCCAGGAACATCGCGTCCATTGCCGCGATGACGCTGACGCGCGAATCCATCGCCGAAAATATCCGGTCGTTCCAGCTCCCGCTGTATTTTCATTATCTGGACCGGATGTTCCCGGGCAAACCGGTCAACGCGGCGCTGTATAACTTAAGGACGCTCAAATTTGACAAGTTCATGGACGCTTTCGATGAGGCCGGCCGGCGTCGGACCAGCGAGGTTTTTTTGAAGGCGCTGGATTTTGTGATGAGCGAAATATTCGACCCTGAAACCAGCTTTGAATCCGAGGAAGATGTTATTCCCGGAGCAAGGACACAACGATGATCGAAATTCTTTTCGGGCTGACCGTGGTGATCGTTTTTTTTGTGATCATCTGGGCCAGCAGCACGCTTAAAGAGGAGTACCGCTACAAGAATACCCTTGATCAGGATACCATCGAGAAGGCGAAGCTGGATAAGGACGACAAGAAGAAGCATACGGTAGGGGGAAGGCCGTGAACTGCAGGGTACAGGGGACAGGTGGGGAATTAATGGAAATTTTAAAACTTGATGCTGAATGTGCGATTAAAATAAAAAAAGGAGCAAGTAAATGAAACTCATGCGTTATCACTTAAGCGCCCCCTGTGTTGACCTTCAAACCCGCGAGATCGAAAGAAGATCGACGCTGAGGGTTAGAAAGATGCATGGTAGAAGCGATGTAATCAAGGATGTCTCTCAAGCATTGCTTTAGACCA
>JACROV010000063.1 GCA_016214285.1 Candidatus Omnitrophota bacterium
CATGGAATCGACCACGGAGTCTTCCCAGCCTTTCATCTGCGCGTTCCAGGAACGGATGACGTAAGGCCCGCCGATGATGATCCCTGCCATGAGGAGCGTCATGAGGATCAGGTATTCCAGGGTGTGCTGGCCCCGCCTGTCCCGCGGAGCGGGACGCGAAGCGGGACGCGAAGCGGGACCTGCTCGGCCGGCAGGCAGGTCACGTAGAGTTCTTAAAAGATTTTCAGGATGCTTGCTTGCTTGCTTGCTTGCTTTGGAGGCCGGCAGGCCTTTGCGTTGCGGATTATTCGGGGATGGGATCATATGATGGATAAAAGTATAACATCAATTTGAGGTCAAATCCAATTTTTCCTGTAACATTTTTTCTGTAACATGGGAAGCTGATGGAAAGTTGATGGAAAGCTCTGCTTTAATTCGCCGCGGGCTTTTTGATCTTGTCCGGAAAATCAAAAATGCCGGCGGTCTCCGTCAAGAACCGGTCGATGGAGCGGTCGGGAAGGACTTTCGCGAAAGGCGGTTTGAGGGTGGAAAAATACATCGGATTGGGGTTGAATTCGTCCTTGAAGCTGTAATACAAAAGCGTGAGGATCGCGATGATCCCCAAAAAGATCGAGGAACAAACCGCGATGCGCTTTCTTAAAGACACATTGGTCGCCAGGGTCATGTTGCCCGCCAGGAACGCCGTGCCCAGAACGCCCAGCAGGGCCGCGGCGAACATGATCTCAACGACGACGCTGTTGAACGAATACCCGGCGTATTCGCTGACGTTGACGGACATCAGCCCGGCAACCAGGAATAAAAGGACCAAACTCAACTGGGCCGCGAACTGCGTTTTATGCTGGATCATCCGTCCGATGAAGGCCCACGCGCCGGCCCAGGCGAAGGCCGCAAACAAAAATCCCAAAGACCCCGAGGCCAGCTTGAGAATAGAAACGTCCTCAATGCTGGTCATGTACACGTGTGCCGTGAAGATCATCGCGCACACCAGAAGGATCGACCACGCGTTGACGGGTTTTTCTATCCGCTGGAAAAACGGATGGGCCGGAACGAGCAATTTGGTGGCGGCGACCGGATGCTCGGGGCTGAAAAACCTCAGGCGCGTGCGGCCAATGATGATCTCGTCGCCGGAGTCCAGGCGCGCCCGCTCCGCGACTTTGGAAAATTTGCGGACGTACATGCCGTTTTCGCCGCCGATATCTTCGACAACCCACCCCCCCTCTTCGTTACGGACGACCAGATGGGCGGGCGAAACGTGCGGGTCGCCCAGGATCAGGTCATTGTCGTATCCGCGGCCGATGCGTATCTGCGGCGCGTCGAATGTCCGGTATTCCCGCAGGAACCGCAAGGGATGAATTATTTCAATGATGAGCTTTGCCATTGGATCTCTTTCAAAAATTTGCGCGCGAATTCGATGGCGTTGGCCTTGCTTATACCCAGGGCCACGACTTCCGCCAAAAGCCCGCGGTCGTTACGGTCCACCAGCGCCAGTGAAAGATTAATGTCATACAATCCCGGAAATTTCTTGTACTGGCGCGCGCACCAAAGCACCTTCGTGTCCCGCCCCCCGATGTCGACAAAATCATTATCGCAGTTAAAATTGGTCACGTCCTCTTCCCCCGCGTTCTCGTACGGATTGGGGACCCGGAAATGATTTTCGTAAAGATTGTAGAACTGGACCGGGTTAAGTCCTTTACTGGCAAGCCAGAAATATTTGTAAACGATGCTGCCCGTGGAGAATCCCGGAGAAAGGAAAATAGTGTCGCTCGTTGAGCAGTTGATGTAGGCGTAATTGTAGAGGTCCTTTTCCTTGTCTTCAGATTTGCCCCAGCACTTAAAGACGTTGAGCAGTTCCCCCGGGACTTTCGCTTCTCCCACCTCCAGGGTGTTCCAGTCTGGTTCAAGCAAACGCTTGACGTATTGATCCTGGTTTTCCGTCAGTTGCTCTCCGATCCGTTTTTTCCACCGCGTGCCCGGCATTCCCAACGGGTCCGGCGCCGCCGGAACGCGCGCGCGCAATTGCGCCAGATGCTCCACGGGGACAAGAAAGCTCACCTCATTGCCCGCGGTGGACACGTTGATCCCAATCACCTCTCCCGCCTTGTTCAAAGCCGGCCCGCCGCTCATGCCGGGATTGATCGATCCGGAAAACAAGATCTTTTTGTACAGGGAATCCTCCATTAATCCGTTGTAGATCCCCTCCACGATGCTCATCCCCAGGTCAAAAGGATTTCCCATCGAGAAAATGCGCGTGCCCTTCGACAGGTCCGGGCGTCCCAAAGGAAGATACGTTGGTTGACTCTCATGTCCGCGGATGACCGCCAGATCGTGGATGACGTCGATGTCCAGAACGTCGACGGGATCGGTGACCCCGTCGTGGCGCACGGATTCGACGCGGAAACGCTGCGGGGAATGCACCGCTTCGGCAACGACATGAAAATTGGTCGCCATGTGACCTTCGGGCGTGAACTGAAAACCGGAACCGATGGAGGTCTTCTTGCCCGTGGCCAGGTCGATCACCTGGATCTGCACCACGCTGGGGTGAGAGGACTCATAAATGGACTGGGCCTCATCGGTCATCGACTGCGCGCCGGCCGCCGCGGCGGACAGCGCAGCGGCGATCCCCAGAACACCAACAAGCAACAAAAACTTCCCGCTTATAAATTTTTCACGTTTCATAAGTATTTGTATGAATTGTAGTATAAAATACAATCAGATCAATAGAAAGCGAAAAGTCGGAATATTCTCTGCCCTGGGGTTGGCAGCACCGGGTCACAATGTGCTATACTTTTATCAAGAACAATTGTTACCGAGGCTCAACGCATGCCTGAAAAATCGAAAAAAAATATCTTCCCTGACCAAAAAGGATTCACCCTCGTTGAGGTCTTGATCGCCGTTGGGATCCTGGCCGTCGTGATCGTGGGGTTATTGCAACTTTTCGTCTATTGCTCAAATCTCGCGGAGGCCGCGGGGAATACGACGCTCGCCGTCAATGAGGCCCAAAATAAAATGGAAGAAATACGTAACCACGATTTCAATTCCATCGCGACCGACTACGCTTCAGGAGGAACGCCCGGCAACACATTCACGTTAACCAGCCTCAACGGGACCGGGACAATTACAACAAGCCAGGAGGCCGGAGGCAGTTCAGAATTGTTGCGAATTCAAATCGACGTAAGCTGGCAGAATAAAAACAGCCGGAATTTCTCAACCGCGCTGACGAGTCTTATTGCCAAGCGATAAATGTCCATAAGAAGGATAAAATGCGCCGCATTCCTGAAAAAGATCGGCTTTTCAAAGACCACCGGGGCGCCACCCTGGTTGAGATGATGGTCACCGTGATCATCTTCGCTTTTATCCTCGGGATATGTTATAGCCTTTTGATCTCCGGGTCGGACTCCTGGGAGACCAACAGCGCCCGGGTGGAATTACAACAGGAATTACGCAAGGCCATGGACTGGATAACCCAAGACCTTCGCCAGGCAGGATCGGCCTCTATCGTTGACGTGCCGGCGGATGGGGCGACCTATACGAGCATCACCTTCCGCAAGTCGGCGGGAGTTTCCGGGGGCAATCTGGTATGGGACGCCAGCACGACCCGTTATCTCCTGGGAGGCACCGGCGGCACTCAACTGCTAAGACAGGTCGGTTCGCAGGCGGCATCCGTCATTGCCCAGAACATACAATCCGTGCAGTTCAGCCGGCAGGCCGGCACGGCAAATGTGGCGAGCGTTTCGCTTCAGACGCAGAAAACCGCTCTCCGCAGAAAAATGTTGACGGGAACGGCGCCAAGTCTGACCCTAAAAATTTATTTGAGGAACTGATGATGAAAAACAAACGATTGCTATGGGAAGCCCCGTTGGGCGCCCTTCGACAGGCTCAGGGTCCCTCGAGAAGGAGTCCCGAGCGAAGTCGAGGGAGAACCCTGACCAGTCCGCCTTTGGCGGACTGGTTCACGGGGGAAAAATTGCGGAACAACAAAGGCAGTCTGCTGATCATCTCTTATCTGGTTATTTTTGTACTGCTTGCCTTGGGCGCGGCCTTTATCGCCATGAGCGTCAATGAGAGCCGGATCGCCGAGCGCCAGCGCAGGACGACCCTGACCTTGCACATCGCCGAAGCGGGGATCGAGCGGGCATTATATGACTTAAGACAGGATTTCATTAACGACGCGAGCAGCCCCAGCTGGGCGGACGGAAATATCAACGGCTTGGCCGTCGGACCTAATACGGCCAGTTTTTACAATACAGGATATGGGTCCACTTCCCTCAACGGCGGGTCCTACGCGGTGCAATTAAAAAATGTCAGCGGCATCAGCGATGCTATCTGGATCCGCTCCACCGGCACCCTCGGCGATGTCCAGCAGACCATTGAAGTTTACGCCAAGATCGTCAGCATTTCCCCATGGAACAACGCGATATTTGCCGGCGCTGGCGCCGCCGGCGCCATGGTCAACGGCAACGTGAATATCCGCGGATCGGTGCATATATTGGGCACAGGCCTTCAAAGCAGCGACCTTGTGGTTGACCTGGGCGGCACGGCCGAAATCATCGGCAATAACTATAAAGATATGGCGGCCGCTCTCAAGGCAAAAGTTCCCGCGCTTCCCACGACCACGGTCAGTGGCGAAACCGTAGAAACCCTTAGTGCCGTGCTGAGGGTCAAACGCGGGATCATCGGGCTAAGCGGTTCGGCGACAGCCGGCGAGGCGAATGTCACGGGTAACGCCTACAAGGAAACCATCGACGCCGCCTACGTGACAGATGGATACGGCGGAAGCCAGGGGGTGACTAATGTCCATTCCGACAACGGCACAAGCAGTGCCTATGATCTGGGGGATACCGTGTCGTTCCCAAGCCTGTCGGATCCTTACGGCGGCTACAGCACCTATCAGGGATATCTTGAAGCCAACGCCCTGGTCATCAGCAGCGCCGCGGACCTTGCCAAACTGGCAAATATAACGCCTGCCAGTTCAACGGATTTTTCCTTTTCCAACGCTAAGGGGAGTATCACCAAGGCCGGAGGGAATCTGACTATTTCCGGTATCGTCTATCTCGACAACAACGGCAGTTTAAACATGAGCAAGGCCGGTGCCGACAAGACCATCACCTACACCGGGAGCGGCGTTATTCTCGCCGAGGGCAATGTCCAGATCAATACGGATTTGGTCACAAACGGAAACAGTTCTTTCCCCACCAACATTGTCGGCGTCATGACGCCCAACATGATCGGATTCAATGAGGCCAATATCGACGTCATGGGCGTATTTTACGCCGAAGGCACGGTTACAGCGCAGAAGCAAACGGATATCGTAGGGACTATCGTCTCAAACTATTTCAATATGGGAACGAACGTCCCCTCGGTTTATCAGGTCCCCGACGTCATCAATCACCTTCCCACAGGGCTGATCGGACAAAACGCCACCTGGGTCATGAAGACGGTTTCCTGGCAAAAAATATGAGCCATCGGCCGATAGGCTCTTCCCCGCGGCCAAAGGCTCCCTGCGGGGAGGGAACCTCTGGCCTGCGGGAGAAAATTTTTCCGGATTTCTTTACCCGATGGCTCATCCTGAGGAACGCAGTGACGAAGGATCTCATGATGTCATGACAAATAAACGTTTGTGGATCATCACTGTCCTTTGTTTCGGCGCGTTGGTTGCCATCAAAACGATCAACGACCGTATTGGGCGTGAAGTATCCGTAATCACCGAAACTCCGCGTCATGGCTCCGCTGCCGGCATCGCACCGGCTGTCCCATCCGCCGCAGGGCAGGAATCGTCCGCGCGCCGCCGAAAACCCGGCGAAAAGATCGTTCGCAAGGACAGGCTATCCCCCGGCAGAGATTATATCGAAAGCATCTTTTATCTGAATAAAGAAAAAATTGCCCGGCAGAAAATCATCAACGAAGAAGTGGTTGAGTCCTGCGGCGAGATCCCGGAAGGAAGAGTTGATTTTCTCGATGAATCTAAAAAAACCTACGGCACCGAATATTACCTGCAGGGCAAAAAAAGCGGCCCCTCCCGGACCTATTTTGCCGATGGCCGGTCAAATATCGAGGCGTATTATCAATGGGGAAAATTGCTGTGGAAAAGGGAATATTACAATGACGGCGGCATCCGGCTGGAAGTCAATTATGAAGACGCCCGGGAACAATCCGACAAGAAAGAAACAGGCGTCGGCAGGGTGTATTACAAAGACGGGACCATCAAATACGAATGGAATCTGACCAACAGTGAAAAAGTCGGCTTTAAAAAATCCTACAACCAGGATGGCGCACTGCGGGCGGCCTTTTATTTTGATGAACAGGGGCAACCGGTGGAGTGATTTTTACACCCGTGGCATTTACACCCGTGGCATTGGTAGAATCGGGTACCATGTGTTATACTTATACCAGAGAACAACCTAAAGGCGAACCCGTCGCAAGGCGGGGGCCTCTACTTCGCTCAACAGCTTTCGCGTTGAGCTTCGTAGAGCTCTGCGAAACCCCCAAACGAAAGTTTTGGGGCGAAGCAGAGGCAAAGCTATCCCGACGTTCCAGCAAAGCTGGAAGTCGGGACCCCGACTTTCGTCGAAGGCGAAACGTCGGGGCAGGGTTCCCGCACCAAACGTTAAAATTTTGTCGTTTGGTGTGGGGATAGCCAGTTGCCGCGACCGAATGCGTAAGTTTCGACCCAAGTCCAGAAACCTATCCATCCGAAACGCGGATGGATTTTTTTTCGTCCCTTCGAGAACGAAGGGACGAAAAACCCTAAGCGACCGAACGCAAGTGAGGTCGCGCAGGGTGACTTAGCGAGCATGGCGAAGCGAAGGATAACATAGCGAGACCAGACAATGCCTGCAAAATATCAAAACAAAAACGGTTTTTCGCTCTCGGAGTTGATGATCGCGACCCTTATCTTCACGTTCACCTTCGCCGGGACCATCCTTGTTTTCTTTCGATGCATCGAATTAAGCGAAATGGCGCGGAACTCTTCGGCGGCGGTCAATGCCTCCAGGAGCCGGCTGGCCTCTATTGAAAATACGCCGTTCGCCAATATTTTAACAACGTACAATAATACGACATTTACGGCCGACGGTGTCAACGGCACCGGAGTCACGTACGTCACCAGCCTCGATGTTAACCTGTTGCGGGTCACGATAGTCTTCTGCTGGCGGGAAAAGAACGGCCGGGTCATGGGAGAAGATACCAATATCAACGGCGCTTTAAACGCCGGCGAAGACGCCAACGGTAACGGCGTCCTCGATTCTCCCGTGGAGCTGACCACTTACATTTATGACACGACGTAATTCTTTAAAAGGCGCCCTATGCGACAAACGCAAGGCTTTACGATAGTCGAGTTGATGGTGACCACGCTGATCTTCTCCGTGATCCTTGTCGGCATGTACTCGGCGTTGCTGGCGGGACAGTCCGCCTGGTCAACGACCGACACGCAGATCCGCCTGCAGGAAGCCTTGCGGCAAACCCTGCAACGGGTGGCGATGGAATTGGAAGAATCCGGCGCCGACGGCAACGGTGTTATGCAGGTAACCATTGGCGATAATACCGGCACCAACGCTACCGACGTCCTGACCTTTTCGGTACCCATGTGCGTGTGCAGCAATATTCCTATCGATAATAACGGTGACGTGGCCAACTGGGGCGCTCCTTTAAGCTGGGGGAAGACTAATTGTCCATCGGATATAACCTTGGATGCCGGCGGGAAGATCAGCATCTGCCATCTGCCGCCGGGGAACCCCAATAACGCGCAGGACCTGGAGGTGGCGCCCGCGGCCCTGGACGCGCATCTGTCTCACGGCGACTGGCTGGGGTCGTGCACGGCCTGCTCGATCACCGGCAATAAATTCGTGGAATACGCTATCAACACCGACAACCAGCTTTTGCGCCGGGTGCGTAACAGTGTCAACGCCCTGGTCAAAGAAGAAACCATTTCAGAAAATGTGACCGGCTTTCAGGCGGTTTTCAGCGCGGACCAAAACGTTGTGACCCTGACCGTAACGGCCCTGGCGAACACGTTCCAAAACAGGCAGATCACGGTTTCACGCGTCCTTAACGTGCGTTTGAAGAACAAAGGATAATGCCATGCGAAAGATAAAACAAAAACATAGCGCTTCACCGTCCAATAATCACGGCGCCGCTTTGATCATCGTCTTGTTCGTCATGACCGTGTTACTGGGTTTGGGTAACATTCTTGTCATGCGAACCATCAACGAACGCAACATAACCAACCGCGAACGGGAAGACGCCAAAGCTTTTTACGCGGCGCACGGCGGTACCCAGGCGGGTTTGGACGAACTTGATAATCTCATCAACAATTTTCTTAATGACACCATCGCCAGTTCGAACCCCAGCAGCGTTATTTCCTATACGACCAGCAGGGTGAATTCCGGAGACGGCATCGGCTGGCTTGTCTATTCCGTGCGGGATACCGGTAACAACCCGGTCCTCACGCAAAACGGCGACCAGGCCGAATACACCGCGAATGCCGCGATCGGGGACAACACGTATCAATACCGGATCGTCATGATGGAAAAATCCGATCCGGTGACGGTGACACCCGACGTTTGGGATTTCCCTTATAACTACCGTATCGAATCGACCGGGACGGACGGCCCTGCAGGGACAAACTCAAGCAAAGTACTTCTTAGTGGAGACTTTACCGTGCGGATCCAGCGTGCCAATTTCGCCCGATACTCCCTTTTTACCAACAGCCAAACGACACAATCAGGTACCAACGTCTGGTTTACCGACAAGACCCGTTTTGCCGGTCCCGTGCATACAAATGCCCGGTTCAATTTCGCCCTCAACCCCAGCGGGACCTTCGATGACGTGGTCACGCAGAACGATCAGCTCACCCGGTTTTACAATAACGGATCGGCGGTTAACCTGGATGCCGCCTTCAACGGCACCCGCGACGTGCCTGTTTTTAATGACACCTTCACGCGCAATGCCGGCACAATCACGTTGAGCTCCTCGAGCCAGCAGACAGATATGGAAAACCAGGCCAAGGGTGGACAAACCTTCGCCTCCAACGGCGTTTATGTCCCCAATAGCAACGGCAATCTGACCGGCGGCATTTACGTGCGTGGCGACGGCACCGTCAACATGTCCGTTGACGGCGGTAACAATGCCGTGTACACCGTCACTCAAGGGGGCACTACGACCATTACCGTAAATAAAACGAACAACACGACAACGGTCGTTGGGTCAACGACCAACACCTATAATGGAATTCCAGATGGGATTGACAACGTGGGCACGCTGATCTATGCCACCGGCGGTATTACAAGTTTGGCCGGAACCGTTCAGGAAGATACCCAGATAACTGTTGCCAGCGCCGGAGACATGAGTATCACCAATAATATCCTGTACCAGAACTACACTCCCGGAGTCGGAACACCGGGGACCTCCGGATACGTGCCGCCCACGGCGGATGGCGCGACGAACCTGCTGGGACTGGTTTCCTGGGGAGGCAACGTGCGTATCAGCACCTCGGCGCCGAACAATGTCAATGTTCACAGCACCATTTTGGCGCGGCAGGGCGTATTTCAGGTCGACAATTATAGCAGCGGCTCACCGCGAGGGACCGCCACGCTTCTGGGAGGGATCATTTCCGACGATTACGGCGCTTTCGGGACGTTCAACGGCTCCACCGGACAACAGGTTTCCGGATACGGACGCAATTTCGTGTACGATACGCGCATGGATGCGGGTAATGCGCCGCCCTACTTTCCGTCTTTGAACACCTTCATCGCATTTACCAACGGTATTACTGATAAGATCGTCTGGCAGGAAGGAGGAACATGGTGATGAAAAATAACCGCCTGGTCATGACAGTCATTGCCTTTGCCGGCGTCATCGCGGGGATACTGCTCGTCAACCGCTGGATCGACCGGGAGATCAAGGACATCGCTATCGATCTTCCCGCGCCGGTGCTCGGCACGCAAACCGTTGAAAAGACGCAACTGACAGGATCACGTCCGCGGCCCGTCGTCATCGATCCGCTCAACGATCCATTGGCGCCGGTCATTCCCAGAAAAAAACCGGAATCCACGGACAAAAAAGCCGCCCCGCCGCAAACAAGCCCGCAGAGGATCTACGAGCCTGCCGAGGAGAACGTTATTTTGACGCAATAAACCGCGCGATAAAGAATCCTTCCATTTCCGCGCCGGGAAGAACACGAAAACAATCCTGGACACGACTGTCAAAAATCTTTCCTTGCCAACCTCCAAGAGCCGGATAATCTTGGATACCGGCGAAGTGGACGGGCCCCAAAGACAATCTCCCCCCGGTCTTGCGCAAAAGCCAATCGACCACTCCCTCGTTCTCTTCGGGCGCGAAGGTGCACGTGGCGTACACAAGCGTCCCGCCGGGTTTCAGAAAACGGCTGGCGTGTAGCAGTAATCCTCTTTGCTTGCGCACCATCTCCTTAATTTTGCGTGGACTCCAATAAGCGTAAGTATCAGGATCACTCATTTTGAAACGCCCTTCCGAACTGCAGGGCGCGTCAACGAGGATCCGGTCGAAAAGTACCGGCGAGCGAAAGCGCCGGGCGTCGGTCAATTTCGTCGCGACATTCGTGGCCCCGCATTGCGCGAGGACGGATTTCAATCTGTAAAACCTCCCGCGGATAGCCTCCACGGCGACGATCTCCCCTTCATTGTGCATCATCGCGGCCATCTGAGTGGTCTTGCTCCCCGGCGCCGCGCACATGTCCAGAATACGCTCGCCCGGTTGCGGGCTTAAAGCCAGGACCGGCAGCATGCTCGAGAGGCTCTGCCGATAAAGTGATCCGTCATTGATAAGGTCCATCCGCCCCAATTCTTCCCGGGCGATCCCTTCCAGGATGAGGGCTTCCGCCGACCACGGAACTTCCCGAATGGCAATATTTCGTTCGTTTAATTTCGCCAATATCTCCTGACGGACCGTTTTGAGGGTATTAATGCGGATACTTAAAACATCGGGACGAGAAAAACTTCGGACCACCTGGTCGTAACGTTCATTGCCGACGATCGCCTTGAGGCGTTCTAAGAAAACGGGGAATAATTCTTTACTCATACCGCAACGCTTCGATAGGGTCCAGCCGCGAAGCCTGCCTCGCCGGCCAGAGACCGAAAATCACCCCGACCATGATCGAAAAGCCGGTCGCCAGAATTACTGAAAAGATTGAGACCTTGACGCTCCATCCCGCGATGAGCGTGATCAACAGCGCCGACCCGGCGCCCAGCGCGATCCCGCCAAGGCCTCCTAAAACCGACATGAGGATGGATTCGATCAAAAATTGGGTCAGGATGTCGTGATTGTTCGCGCCGATGGCCTTGCGCAATCCGATCTCGCGCGTGCGCTCGGTGACCGATACCAGCATGATGTTCATGATCCCGATGCCGCCGACCAAAAGCGAGATCGCCGCGATGGCCCCCAGCAGCATAGACATCGTTTTGGTGGTCGTTTCCAGAGTATTACGGATATCCGCCATATTGCGGATCTGGAAGGAATCCTCGTCTTCCTTGCGCAGACGGTGCTGTTTAATGATCAGTTGTTCCAATGATTCCGTCAATTGTTCCAGCATTTCAGGCGCGCGCGCCTCCACGAAAATACTGTCGACGTATTGTTTGCCCAACAACCGGTACATCGCGGTCGTTACCGGCACTAGAACGGTATCATCCTGGTCGCGAAACGACGTGGCCCCCTTTTCCGGCAACACCCCGATGATCCGGAAGTTCACCAGATTGATCTTGATCGTTTCTCCGAGCGGATCGGTGTCGCCGAACAATTCCCTCGCGACGGTGGTGCCCAGCAAAGCGACTTTCTCGCGCAGCTTTACTTCCTGTTCGGTAAGAAAACGCCCGGCAGCGGGGATCGCCGCGCGCATGGGCGCATAATCGACGTCCACGCCCTCGACTTGCGTATTCCAGTTCTTGCTGCCGTAAACCACCTGTCCCCGGCCGGACACATAAGGACTGACCCGCCGGACGTCCTGTGTCATCCGGCGGATGGTCTCCACGTCCTGGAAAGTAAACCGCGTCATCGAACCGGACTCCATGGCAATGCCGCTTAATTTTGGCGACCCCGGACGGACGACTAAAAGATTCGACCCCAGCGCGGCCAACTGCGCCCGGATGGCGGTCTTCGCGCCTTCTCCGAGCGCCAGCATGGCAATGACCGCGGCCACGCCGATGAGGATCCCCAGAATCGACAACACCGAACGCATCTTGTGGGAAACCATCGCGGAGGCCGCCTGACGGAAATAATCCAAAAACTCCGTCCCGCCGATGCCGCGCGCCGGCTTCGACAAAAAATCTTTATTGAGCTTTCCTTTTCCAACTTCAAATCTCCCTTGGAGTTCTTTGATGCTGGCGGGAGATTTGGAGTTATGTTTATTCAGAGGAAGCTCAATAATGGCCGTGTCCGCGGAAACGGACGCGCCCGCGGATAATGGCTGTCCCCCGGTCTCATCGGAAACGATCTCTCCGTCGCGCATGTGAATGACGCGCCGCGCGTATTGCGCGATATCCGGTTCATGCGTGACCAGGATCACGGTCTTCCCTTCGCGGTTGAGACCCACGAGCATCGCCATGATCTCGTCTTTATTCTTCGAATCCAGATTGCCGGTCGGTTCATCCGCCAGAATAATGAGCGGCTCATTGACCAGCGCCCGGGCGATGGCCACGCGCTGACGCTCGCCGCCGGAAAGTTCGTTGGAATGATGGTTCAGACGTTCTTTAAGGCCGACCGAGGTGATCTTCTCTTCCGCCTTTTTCTTAAGATGCCTCTTTCCCGCGTAAATAAGCGGCAGTTCGGCGTTCTCCCGGACCGTCATGCGCGGTAAAAGATGGAACTGTTGAAAAACAAAGCCGATCAGCCGGTTGCGGATGACGGCCAATTCATCGTCGGACAAACCGGTCAACGCCGTGCCCTCGAAAGAATACGACCCCGCGTCGGGCCTGTCTAAAAATCCCAGGATGTGCATCATCGTGGACTTGCCCGAACCCGACGGTCCCATGATGGCGAGGAATTCCCCCGGCGCAATTCTTAACGAAACGTTACGCAGGGCGTGGACTTCAGAGGCGCCCATCAAATACGTTTTCGAAATGTTCTTTAATTCGATCATGGGATCGCTATCGCTGCTGGCTGCTTCTTCTTTGGTTGTGTATCGGCATCAACGGATTGGCGCCCACGTTGCTTTTAGGAAGCGTGTATTTCTTTGTTTTGACAATAACAGTGTCATAGGCGTCTAGGCCGGAAAGGACCTCCACGTTCTTGTCATCGGAAATCCCCAACTGGACGGGCCGCTGCTGGGATTGGCCGTTAGCGTCCTTGACTAGGACGGAATTCCCGTTCTTCTCCCGGAGGACCGCCTCGGCGGGGATCAGCAAGACATTGTCTTTGCTCTGCGCGAGAAAATCGACGGTCGCGTTCATCCCCGAACGGAAAAACTCCGGTACCTCCTGCGGCAGCAGATCCACCTCGTAAATGGTGACGTTGTTGATCGTTTTGGATTCATAATAAATATGCTCGACCCGGGTGGGGATCATGATGTCGGGATAGGCGTCCAGATGCAGGAGCGCGCGCTGTCCGTCCTTGATCTTCCCGATATCGGTCTCATCCACCTGCGCGCGGACGATCAATTGGTCCGAGAGTACGAGAACCGGATCGGCCGTGGTGACGGTCTGCCCCGGCTGGGTCTTGGCAACGATGACCTCGCCGTTAATCGGCGAAATAAGCGGGATCGCTTTATACACCTCCTGCCAGTAGCGTAAAGCCTCTTCATTCTGTCCGCGCGCCGCGTCCAGAAGCGCCGCCCGTTCGGTCGAACTCATCCACGCCAATGTCTGACCGGCCTGGACCCCTTGGCCTTCCCGCACAAGGATCTCTTCGACCCTGCCGCTAACGGACGGTTTCACTTCCAGCCTGTTCTTGGGCAAGACTGTGCCCGTCGAAGAAATCACGTTCTGGACGCTGCCGATAACCGGTTGGATCTCACGGGTGACTTCATTGCCCGGCGCGGCGGATCGCGCGTTCATCTTCCACAACGCGACCCCCGCGACCACCGCCGCGACAAATACAATAATTTTTATTGTTTTAGCGCGCATATTCCAACGTCTCTCCTTTCGCATGGATCCAGGCCGCCTCGGCGAGCAACGCGGCCGCCTGGCCTTCCAAACAAGATTTTTTGGCTTCCACTAAAGTGTTTTCAATGATGATCCAGTCGTCGAAGGCGATGAAGCCGGTCGAATACTGGGCCTGCGCGATTCTGGAGCGTTCCTCGGAGGCCTCCAAAAATTTACGCCGCACATCGACGGTTTCCAGCGTGTCCCGCAACGCCGCCCACGTCCGTTCCAGACTGACGACGATCGTATCGCACGTACTACGCTCGTCTGCCTCGGCTCGTTTGTACGCCGAGCGCGCTTGCGCAAGCTGAGCAGTTTTTAGTCCGCCTTCAAACAAAGGCAATGAAACGCTTACCCCCGCGTTCCACTGGTCATTATCCGGCGGCCAGGTCGCGCCGGATCTTTCCGTGCCCGCCGACCCGGAAACGGTCGGAAAAAAATTGGCGCGCGCGGACTGGATGCCAAAAGACGCGGCGTTCTTCTGCGCCAGCGCGTTCAACACGGACGGATTATTTTTGACCAGCGCGCCAAAATCCGGTTTCTCCACGGCAGTTTCACGCACCGTGAAGTCCCCGGCCACGGTGAGCGGGATGAATTCTTTGCGGCCTAATTCTTTGGTCAACTGCCGCTGGACGAATTCCACATTACGCTTCGCCTGCGCTAATTCAAAGTTCGCGCTGGCGAAATTCGCTTCGGCAGTCAACAACGCTCCGCGATGCTCCAATCCCGATTCATAACGCAGTCTGATGAGCGCGAGATTATCCCTGCGGATATTGACGATCTCTTCGGTGACTTTGACGAGTTCCTGGGCTTTTAAAAGATTGACGAAGGCGCCGCGCAAATTTAAACGGATTTCGGTGGAGGCAAAGCGGTAATTCTGCTCGGCCGCGGCCACGCTTTCGGAAGCGGCCTTGATCTCGCCGGAGATCTTCATCCCGTCGAAGATCAACTGTGTGCCGCTGACCCCGTAGGAATACGAATTCGCGGTTGTATTGCCGGTCTTGACGCGGGAGATGTCCAGATCAGCGCCGGTCTGCGGGAAAAGAGCGCTCACGCCCACCTCTTTGGCGGCCTTTTTCTGGTTGACGCTCTCCGCCGCGGAGATCAGATCGGGGTGATTTTTCTTCGCCTCAGCCAGACAGTCGGGCCACGTCAAAATTTCCTGCGCGAACGCGGGTACCGTAAATGCATATCCTAATAATATTACTATTAAAAGAAAAAGCCGTTGAGGCATGATGATTTCTTTCAATCAGTTATTAAAACGCGGCAGGCTCTGTATTGTGTATATCGTCAATAGAAAGATGTGTCAACAGAAAAAGCCGTTTAATGCGGCTAATTCTTGCGGCGCGCTGCCCTTCTTGACCATTTAGACAGCGTAAAGGCGGGAAAGTTCTCGGCCGTCACGGAACAGCTTGATCTTGAATATCACCAGGCGAATGAAAAAAAGGACATCATTTCTGATGCCCCAATTGGCTCCGCGAGTCCCCCAAAAACCAGAACTTTTATTATGAAGTCATTTTGGGACTGACAAATGCGAAACGCGGGGATAGGTGGATTATCCTAAATTAATGTTTTTAAAACCAACTTTAGACACCCGGCCCGGCTTACGCTTGGCCTTATGGATATCCCGCGCCTGATCGATACTTTTAAGCAAATCTTTAAAATCATTCTTTTTCATAAGAGATCCGTTACGCCATCTGTATTTCTTTGTTTGAGCGGAAAGATTTAAGGATCCGGTTTTTAATATTTTTCGTTAAAGGGACAGCTTCCATTTTGACTTTATAGCCGATAAACAATAAAACCTTCTCCAAAGTAGCCACACTGCTGAACTCTCCGCTTTCAATACTGGAAATGTGTTGCTGCGAAACTTTGATCTGTTTAGCCAATTCCCCCTGCGTCAGATTATTTTTAATTCGATATGCGATGATCGGCTTGACCATTTCCAGCTTTTGCTCCTCCAGTTCCCAAAGTTCTTTGAAGTAAGGATCTTTTAATTCTTCTTTTAAAAGATCGTCAACTTTTTTTGATCTCATCGCTTATTCATCCTTTCGTTCCAAATAATCTTTTCGTCTCTGGATCGCGGTTTCTTTTTCCTGCGCAGGTGTTTTATTCGTTTTCTTGACAAAACCATTTGTCAAAATAGCCCGATTCTCGTTAAAGAAAAAATAAAACACTCTGACGGCTCCTTCTGTCCCCTTGAATCGCAATTCAAATATTTCACCTCCAATATACTTTGCATGAGGTTGCGTTAACTTATATCCAAATTTTTCCAACAGGTTTTTTGTATAAAAAAACTTTTTCCGGGTCCGAATATCCAATGAAAGAATAAAATCCTCAACCGGTGACCTTCCGGCGCTTGTTACATAAAATTCTGCTGTGTATGACATGTTTGCCTGGCCTATTTAAAATATACAAGCGAATGCCTGTATTGTCAAATTGTCCTATTTATCTTTTCGACCTATTTTTAACCCTATTTGATGGAAGAATGGCCTGTTTCCCCCTCGGCGCGCCCTTTGCCGTCATTTTCTCCTTTTTCAAATAAAGATAGACCCCTTTGGCAAGGATCTCACCGATCCTGTCCACCCTTTGAGATATGGGAATATCCCGATACATATTCCACCCGCTGTTGACAGTCTCACGCGGAACCCTGAGTCCGTACCAGAGGCAGACAAAATTCAGGGCTCAACAGACTGTAGACTCCGCGGGGTGGAGAGGTATAGAACTTTTGCTGATACAAAAAACGAAGGGGAAAGACATTACCGTTCAAAAAAGACTGCCACAAGGGGAAGGATACAAGATCCATTGCTTGATTATTAATCAAGCAACTATTGAAGTATATCCAATTTTACGGAGTTGTCAAGACCGGGGCATTACACATCGTCTCGGGAACCGTTAGTGGACGAGTTTTGCAACTGGCTTTGCCTTAATGATGCGCCAATACACCCTCTGCGATATACTGCTTCATAAGTGTTTGATAGGGAATATTTAATTCGTGCGCCTTTTCCTTTAACCGGACAAGAAGATATCCAGGGATACGCACCGAGATGGCAGAAGAAGAAGGTTTTAAGTCTGGCAATGAAACGCTGGTGAAGTCTTTCGAGTCGAAATGTTCGGAGAGGTCAATTTCGTCCCAAAAATCCCTTTCCGCATTTTCATTCTTAAATTTTGGTATATTAAGTTTTTTCTTCATATAGTTTTTTCTCCCTTTCATTCAAATCTCTGGCCGAAATGACACGGATCTTTCCCGATCGGATAGTGAAAACGACAAATAAAATGCGATTTCCTTTTGTTTGACCGAGGAGGATATATCGTTCTTCATTATCGGAATGGAGGATGTCTTTAAAGATTTTCTTGTTTTGGTCAAAGAAAACTTCTTCGCATTCCTGATCGGTCACTTTATGTTTTAAATGGTTTTTCCCCTTATTGCCTTTGTCCCATTGAAATTCGCCCAGCTTATCTAATATTTTCATGCTATTCAAAGTGTATATACTAGACTACACATTGTCAAGGTGAAAATTAAAATAGGAAGCAAGATTGCTCCTGCTGTCCTTTTACACCACCGTACGTACGGTTCCGTATACGGCGGTTCATAA
>JACROV010000056.1 GCA_016214285.1 Candidatus Omnitrophota bacterium
ACGAGAGATTTGATCCATGGGCTTGGCCCTCCGGATAATTAAGATAGTTGATTTCCTGGGGGGAGGCAAGCACAAAAATCAGAACTCTCTGTAAAAACAGAACTTAAGAAGATCAAAAGCTAAAACTTTTGACAATACGGTCCAAAGGAGAGAGAATATGAGTTTCGATAGAGAAGACGGCGGTAGAGGCGGGTACGGCGGTGGACGCCCGAGGGAATTCCACAAGGCGATCTGCTCGGACTGCAAAAAAGAATGCGAAGTTCCTTTCAAACCGAGCGGTGACCGTCCGATCTACTGCAAGGATTGTTTTTCCAAGCGCAAGGAAGGCGGCCGCTGATTCAAGCGGCATTACCGGTTTCACGCCGGTCGTAAGTTGCGAACCATAGAAAAGCCCGGCAGAGACAATCCTGCCGGGCTTTTCTATTTTATTAAATGCGTTTATTGGATATTATCATCCCGATAAACACCGCCATAAACAATCCCTCCGCGATCAGTGAGGCGACGCCCAGCGGCTCTAACCATGCGTCAGGTTCAGCTGGAATTTGCGGCAACCCCGCAGTGCGGCTGACCACATAGCCAAGAAATGAACCGGCGGCGATCAGCAGCCCCAGGTTCCACCCCCAAAGGCGCTGACCGCGGGAAATCCCGAAGGCGGCCACCAGGGCGCCTGCGCCGTTGGCGCAAAAAAACCAGCCTTTATAAGCGGCCTCCTCAAAACTGTCCGGCGCATCCACTAAATGGATAAGGCCGACCGCTACGATCAAAAACATTCCCAACCATACATAAATCCTGGGCAAATTATTCATAACATCGCTCCTTGTCCGTTTGGCTCTCTTACTTTGCCAGCAGTCCGCGCATCGACCGCAGTTCCCGCCGGCGCCGGGCGCTGACCCCGGGGTAAGACATTTTCAAACCTTCAAGCGTGTCGAGGATGACCCTGGAGATGATCAACCGGGCGTTCTGCTTGTCGTCGGCCGGGACGATATACCACGGCGCGGCGCCAGTTGTCGTCGCGCTCAAACACGCCTCGTAGGCCTTCATATACTGCTTCCAGAGCTTCCTTTCCGCGACATCCGCGGCGCTGAACTTCCAGTTTTTCTGCGGCTCGTCGATGCGCTTTAAAAAACGCCGGCGCTGCTCTTCTTTGGAAAGATGCAGGAAAAACTTGATGATCCTGGTGCCGTTATAATAGAGATGTCTCTCCAGATGGACGATCGAACGGTAGCGATCCTTCCAGACGTCCTCCTTGCCGGGGAGGTCGTCCGGGATCCCCTCGGCGCGCAAGATATCCGGGCGCACGCGGACAATGAGGACCTCTTCGTAATAGGAGCGGTTGAAAATGCCGATGCGGCCGCGTTCGGGAAGAGCGCGCGTCGTGCGCCAGAGGAAATCGTGCTCGAGCTCCTCGGCGCTGGGGTGTTTGAAGCTGAAGACCTGGCAGCCCTGCGGGTTCACGCCGGACATCACGTGCTTGATGGCGCTGTCTTTGCCGGCGGCGTCCATCCCCTGGAAGATCAAAAGAAGCGCGTAGCGGTTGTCGGCGTACAAGACGCTTTGCAGCGCGCTTAATCCCTCAACGTGTTCCGCCAGGGACTTCTGATACTGTTCCTTCGATCTGTAGAAAGGCGTAACGGCGGTCGGCCACTTCTTGAGCGCGACCTTTTCGCCCTCCTTCACGCGGAAATCTCCGGAGTTGATATTCATCGGCGCCTTCGTCTTCTTAACCGCTTATTCTATCTTGAAGGAAGCTGGCAATAATGCTTGCCGTTGATTATTGATTTAACCCTGAGGACGAGCATGGTGCGGGTATAGATTCCTCTGCGGGAAGAACAACCTCGATCGTTTCACCAACACGTAACGTTCCCGCCTCAATGACTTTGGCATACATCCCATGTCTGCCCAGAGCATCGGTTTTCAATCGCGGGTGAATGGCATCCATCACATAACAGGGTTTTCTTACCTTTGAAATTTCCAGGATAACTCCACCGGAAAACTCAAGAATTGCCCCTAAGGGCAGACTATTCGCGTACAGATTCTCAACGGTTAAATTCTCTCCCGCCTGCCCGGGACTTAAAAGATACCCGCTTTGACTTAACTCCCCCAATTTTTCTAAATCCTGGATACAGACCGCTTGAAGAGGAGTGTTATGTTTGGCGTGATTATGTCCATCCCCTTCTAATCCAGCGACAGTTAACCGAACCGCGGGAACGGGAAGCTTGGGAATACCACCTTTGGAAATATTGATCGAAACAATTCGCGGCAACATACGATGTCTTTGTTAATGAGCTTTCCTTTTCCAACTTCAAATCTCCCGCCAGCGTCAAAGAATTCCAAGGGAGATTTGAAGTTATGTTTATTTAGAGGAAGCTCATTAACACCGGATCCCTGAATTTTTCCGGTCGTAATAATACCAGTTCAGAGCCAGACAAATCACGTAATAAACCGTAAACCCGTAAAGGGCGTATTCGGCGTGTCCGGCCTTTATTTGCTGGCCAAACACGTTCGGGATAATGAACGCGCCATACGCGGCCACGGCCGAGGTCCACCCCAGAACAGGCCCCGCCTGCTCTTTGGGAAAAATATAGGGAATGCTCCGGAAGGTCGATCCGTTACCGACACCCGTGGCTACAAACAAAATCATGAACAAAATAAAAAACGGCCACCAATACATTTCGGGTGTGGCCAGCGACTTGGCCCTGACAATACAGAAGGCCACGCCCAGCGCCGTAACCACTTGAACCAGGGTGCTCCATGTGGTTACCTTCGAACCGCTGTTGATTTTGTCCGAGAACCATCCGCCAATCGGGCGGATCAGCGCTCCTACCATCGGCCCCAGGAATGCCCAGGTCATGGGATTGGGCGCGTTAGGGTTGACGGTCCCATCCGGCAGGTACCCGAAGACGTCCTGGATAAGTTTAGGGAACGAGGCGGAGTATCCGATAAAAGAACCAAAGGTCATCACGTAAAGGACCGTCATGATCCAGTTGTGCTTGTTTTTGAATATCGCGAACTGACGGTCCAGATTGCCTTTGATTTGCCCGGGCGAGAGCATTTTCATCAGGGACAAGGCCGCGACAATGGTTACCGGAAGGACAACCCACATGTTCAGTTTCAATATCGTTAAAAGATACGCGCCGACCCCCGCGGCGATCAAACCAAAGATGACCAAAAGCGCGGTCTTGGAAAACTCCGAGGTGTAATTGCCCAGATCCGGTGTCGCGATCTTTAAATTGTTCATGCCCAAAAACGCGGCGGCCGCGGACAAAATGAGGGATGGCACCCAAACCCATCCGGCGTTCTGAAGAAAAACGAGGGTACCGACCGCTTTTGTCCCGTCGGCCTCGACAAGCGGTAACCCGGCACCGGCAGCACTTCCAAAGAAACCAGCCGTGATTACCGCCGGGATTAGAAACTGCATCACACTCACCCCCAGATTCCCCAGACCCGCGTTCAACCCCAGGGCCGTGCCCTGCATGCGTTTGGGGAAAAAGAAAGAGATATTGGACATCGACGAGGCAAAATTCCCCCCTCCGAAACCGGACAACACCGCCAGCATCGCAAACACGTGGTACGGCGTATGAATATTCTGAAGGGCAATCCCCGCCCCGATCGCCGGGATCAAAAGAAGCAGGGTCGAAAAGAAAACCACATTCCGGCCGCCGCCGATCGCGATTAAAAACGAGTTGGGAATTCTCAAGGTGGCACCGGCCAGTCCCGCGATCGCCGGTAACGTCCACAACATCTCGTTAAAAGTCTTTAAATCCTCCGGCGTCTGCTGCGGCACCCCCAGGGTAAACCCCAACTTTTTCATCTGCACGATGATTATCCCCCACATGATCCAAATCGAGAAGGATTGAAGCAAGGCCGGGATGGAAATCCAAAGGTTCCGCGCGGCGGTTTTCTTGCCCTCTTCTTCCCAGAATTTCGGGTTTTCAACATCCCAATTTTGAACATTGATCTTGGACATGGCCACTCCTGTTTAGCACCTCGTCAAATCAATTCTTGCAAGGTTGACTCGGTACAAGTGAACGTTAATTTTCGATTAGAGACACTGACTCCGGGTGTTTCTTCGTCATCATCCGGACGACCACCACGTGCATCCACCAAAGGCAAACCAGCGACAACACAAACATGAACATCCAGCAACTGGTCCAAAGCCCGGTCCCCTTAAGCAAGTAACCGAAGATAATCGGGCAGAAAAAACCTCCTAGTCCTCCAAGGACCCCCACCATGCCGCCGACAACCCCGACCTCTTCCGGGAAATAATCCGGGATGTGCCTGTACACCGCCGCCTTCCCGATGCCCCACACCGTGCCTAAAAGAAAAACCAAAAACGCGAAGACCCATACATTCGCCTGGAAATAGATCCGCGTGACGCCTTTTGCCAGGAGCTGTTTGCGTTCAATTTTTTGGCCAACTTCCACCACCGGCTCCTGCCATACCTGTTTTGTCGGAAAAACCATAAGTTTCTCGTCAAAATTTCCCGTATCAACCTGTTTTTCGATAAACGGATACGATTTGTCGCCAACCACAACGGCCTTTGAACTGACCCCGGTCACAACCCCCGGACGCGCGGCAACGACCGCCTGACCCGGAGAATATATTTCCATTTTAGGGACAATCAACATCAGGCAGATAATGGTTGAGGAACCCAGGACCCAATACATTATTTTTCTGGCGCCCCATTTATCGGATATCCATCCGCCGATGGCGCGGATTACCCCGGAAGGGAAACTGAAACAGGACGCCAAAATTCCGGCTGTCACAAGCGGCAAGTAATAGGCGCCGACGAAATAAGGCACCAGCCATTGAGAGAACCCCACGAAACATCCGAAAACCAGGAAATAATAAAGGCCAAAACGCCAGACCCGGACATTCTTAAGGGGCTTAAGCATATCCACCCAGTGCTTGGCGCTGGATGATGGCTTCTTATTGATCGAAAAAACAAAGAAAACAATGCCCATAAAGAAAAGCATTGCCGCGTAATATTTGGGCAGCGTCCTCCAACCTTCGAGGTTCGCCCCGTTTTGAGTAAAAATATTTAAAAGCTTCGGCGCGATTAATGTTGTCAAGGCCGCGCCGGCATTTCCAGCCCCGAAAATTCCGAGCGCCGTGCCTTGTTTTTCCCTGGGATACCAGACAGACGAAAAAGCGATCCCGATGGAGAAGCTTACCCCCACCAGTCCAAAACCAAAACTGCAGAGCGCGAACCCCATGAAGCTGTTGACGGTGGACAAAAGATACATCGGGACCGCGCAAAGTAAAAGCAGCGTCGCAAAGACAGGCTTCCCGCCGAACTTGTCCGTCAACATTCCCGCCGGCAACCGGAAGATCGAACCCGTCAAGACCGGAATACCCAGGAGCCACCCTGTCTCAACCGGCCCCCAATTAAACACTTGGTTCGTCGACAAGAATGTTACGAGCACCACGTTGAGCATCCATGCCGCGAAGCAAATTGTAAATGCCAACGTATTTAAGAAAAGCACTCTGTGTGATTCGGATGTCGCCTGTTTTTGCATAATTTACTCCTCTCTGCGCGCCTTGATGGAAAGCCAAATAAGCGCATTTTGAAGCCCGTAAAGGCCGGATCCCGTCGCCAATACGATCATCAGAATATCGAACCAATTTTTGCCCAAATTATTTTTAAACAACTTCCAGGGGTGGCCGTCCAGCGAATTCAGCGGATGCGTCCCGTCTTTAAATTCTTCGGCATCGGGGATGCCATCTCCGTCGAGGTCGTTTGTTTTTGACAAGGACCCGGCTAAAAGTTCCGGCCGTTGTTTGAGTTCCAGGATTTTCTCTTTCCCCAACTGATTTAAGATTGAGCTGCCGAATTCGTTAAGGATGGGGCTTTTGACTCCAGCCCCGGGTTTCAGCGCTTGACGGGCCAACCCCAGCGCGTTGAGCTCGTCTTGGTTTAAACTGCCGATCTGTCCGGGTTTTACCCCTTCCGGCCCATCGGAATGCCTGTGGCACATCGCGCAGTTGACCGAACGCCCCGACACTTTCTTCGAATAACGCTGAAATTCAGGATGCGCAAAAGCCGGGGTTAAATAAACAAGACTTAATAAAATAATATTGATAAATAGTTTCACAATTATTTTCCTGATCCTTTAAAAACTTCATAAATTAACTGACCAAAAAGCGTAATAATAATTAAGTACGCCGCTATGATCCACGCGATGATGGAAAGAACTTTGCGGCTTGTATTTTTGAATATCCACGGCACAAAAAAGATCCCCGCCTGGGCAATGGTCATCCCCAGCATAATCACCCAGAACGGTAAAATTTCCAGCGGATAATAAACAAAATAAAAATACCACTCCGGCTTTATCCCTTCCGGAGTCGAGCCCAGAGCATTGTAGGCTTCAAACAAAGGATAGGAATAAAAAGACTCAAAAGGGAGACAAAGCGACAGAACAAAAACGACCAAAAACACAATGCCCCAGAGCCAAAAATCTTTAAGAATGAAAACCGGAAAAAAACGTTCTTTTTCCCTGGGAGGTGTGTCAACGCCCGGACTCATGCCATGAAGCTGAACCCCAAGAAGATGAAGCCCAATGGCCCCCATAAAAAAGAGAGGTAATATGACAACATGCAACGCATAAAAACGGCTTAACGTAGCCTGACCGACCGAAACTTCTCCTTGGATGATCTCTTTAATATAGGACGGGAGTGCCGCCAAGGCTCCCGGCAGATAATGCCCGGCCTCCTCAATAGATTGCAAGACCACCTTGGTCGCATTAACCGCTATCTGGTGCCATGGCAAAAGATAGCCGGTAAATCCAAACGCGAAGGTTATAATTAAAAGCAGCGAGCCGCTGATCCATGTGATTTCCCGTGGACGAGCGAACGCCTTCATCGCAAATGATGTTATCATATGGACCATTAAACAAAGTATCATGCATGAAGAAGACCAGGTGTGCAGATTACGGATCAAAAAGCCGCTCTTGACAAAAAACGTGATATATTCCACAGACGCGTGCGCATCGCTTACAGTCGGCTGATAATAGAATAAAAGAAAAACACCTGTGACTAATTGAATTATAAAAAATAAAAGAGTGAGCCCTCCCATATAATAGGCCCAGCTCATACGATGGACGGGGACTTCCTTTTCGTTCACTATATGATCGAAACTAAGGTTATGGAGCGGCATGCGCTCAGTCAAGAAATCGACCATTTGCAAAAATTTATTTTTTTGCTTACCCACTCTTTCTCTCCTCAACTAAAACGCTTGCCGATAAACAGCAGGCTCTTTCCCGCCTGGGATGGATCAATCGATCCTTCACGCCTTCCTTCCGGGTCCTGTGCCATCAGCAAATTCCCTTGCTCATCTTTTAAAGCCCAGCCTAAATGAGGCAATGGTAATTTTGCCGGTGAACCGGGACTCGGCTGCCCTGTCTTTATATCAAAATAAGAAATATGACATGGACAAAGGATTCGTCCCTGGGCATCCAGTTCTTGCCCGACGGTACAGCCCAGATGCGTGCATTTGGCGGATATAAGGATCGGCAGTCCCTGTTCATCAGAAAACGCAAGCGCCGGTCTCATCTGGTAATCAATAAAATATTTTCCTCTGGTACGCGAAAGCTCGGAAAGTTTAGCGACGAAAATACTGTCCTTGTTCATCCGCTCAAGTTCTAACTCCCGCTCGTCGGCAGACTGTTTCAGACGCTGTAACTTTTGGGACAGGATATGCGATTCCTCGGCATTGGTCAGATCCTGCTTGAGAAAATACCTGAAAAACTTATCCAATACACCTAAGGATAAAAGCGCGACCGAAGCCCCCGCGCCAAACGCGGCTTTGAGGAACAAACGTTTTTCATTATCAAACTGAATTTTTTGTTCAAAACGAACTTGAGAGCGTGAGCTATTCCAAACAACTTTTTGGGGAGATCTGACGAAATAATGCAATGGCACAGAGAGAGCGTGCACAAGACGCGTAAAGGGAAAAAACATGATCAACACCCAGGCTGACGCGATATGCAGCTTCACAAACGGCGGCATATCTTTGACAAAAGAAGCGTCTGGTTGTAATAAGAATATACTGCGGATGTAGGGACCTAACGCTCCCGGCGCCCAAGCCGCACCCCAGCGGTGATGAATAGCCGCGGCAAGACCGGTTAAAACCTGAAAAAGGAGAATCAGCAGGACTACGACATCCAGATAACTTGTCACCGCTTGAAGTTTTGCATCGACAAAACGGCGGATCAACAGGATAACCAGGCTCACAAGGCAAAGAAGGGCCGAGAAAATTCCAAGCGCCTCCACGACCAGGAGAAAAGTTGGAATGGATACCAGGATCGACCAGACCCCCGGAAGGCCGAACGCCAGAAGATGCCCAAGCAAGATCAAGATGATGCCCAAATGCCACGGCAAAGACGCCCACGCCAACCAGCGGTCCTCTAAAAACTGGGTTGAAAGCGAGGAATACGAAAATGCCCGAAACTTATACCGGATAAAAGATACTACGACTAAAGATGCGATCGCCACATAAGGCAGGCCTATAAATAAAAACAGATCAAACATGGGCTTTCTCCACTTCGACCAAGAGTTCTTGAATTGTTTTTAAGACAAACGCGTAAGGATTGCCGTTCTTTTCAAGCTTGCTGATCATGACAGGAAGCGCCGGCAATATGCACATTGTCACAAATTCAGACCATTCTTCATCATTCAACCGAGCGTTTTGCTTTAATATGACCGCCAAATGATCCGGCAGTTCGGTCGTTTCTAACGCGCCTTGTCTTTCATAGGCGCTTTTCAGGCCAGCCATTAGTTCCGCCCTTTTAAAGCTTTCTTCCCCGAAAAGATGCACGCTTATATACAGAGAACATTGCGGCATCAGATCAAACGTCTGCACGTAATATTCCTGCCACATTTCCAGTTCCATCCTCTTCATCCTTGCGAAGAAATCCTTTAAATAACTTGAGGCTTTCCAGGAAGCGGGCTCGATTCGGCTGGCTGAGATCTGCAGGATCTCCCGAAAATCACTAACGGGATATTCCAGGAAAGCCCCTATCTGTACGCACAACTGCCGTTTCAAAATTTGATTATCCACTAAAGTCCTCTTTCCGGATTTTCCGACTTCCCCAAACCGCAGTTCCCCTTGCATTTATCCGGACTGCACGTTGTTTTCTCGACAGTTTCTTCTCGCTGAATCGGCGGTATCATAAAGCGATCTTCCGGCCCGGGAAGAGCGCTCAGCTTATAAATCTCCCGGGCCTGCGATTCATCCAAACCCGCGTCTCTTAAAACTTTAGCTAGTTTCCAGGGTTCTATATCACCCATCGTTAACGAACGCTGAAACACCCTCACCGCCAAAAGTTTTTTCATCGAATCGCGGACCGGATCTATATTGCCGGCGCTTAGAAGCGCGGCCAGATACTTCATCGGCAAGCGCGCCTTATCAATTGAAGTAAAAATTCCATCCACGTCATGTTCATAAATATTACTTTCACTCCGGCCCATTACCGGTAATAGCGGCGGGACATAATAAAGCATGGGGAATGTCCTGAATTCGGGATGCAACGGCAGCGCCATTTCCCATTCGACGACGAACTTCCAAACAGGCGATTTTTGAGCTGATTCAATCCATCCTGGACTAATGCCGTTTTCTAACGCTTTCTCAACGACTTTGGGATCGCCTGGATCCAGGATAACACTTCGTTGGGACTCCACCAGCCCTTCTTTGGGGGCTTTCATCGCTTCCACCATGCGCTGTGCGTCATAAAGCAGGACCCCCATGTAGCGAATGCGGCCCACGCATGAGTGAAAGCACGCGGGGGCCTGCCCTGTCTCCACCCGGGGGTAACAGAGAATGCATTTCTCGGACTTTCCGGTCTTCCAGTTGTAATAAATTTTCTTGTACGGGCAAGCAGTGACACATGCTCTCCATCCGCGGCACTTATCCTGATTAACAAGAACGATCCCGTCTTCACCGCGCTTGTAAAGCGCCCCTGACGGACAGGCGGCCACGCAAGAGGGGTTGACACAATGGTTACAGATACGCGGCAAATACATCATCGAAATGCGCTCAACACTAAAAAGCATTTTCTTTTCATCCGCTGTCAAGTCTTTAAAATTGGGGTCGTTTTCAGCATAAACCGGCGATCCGGAAAGGTCATCATCCCAGTTTGGGCCGGCCTCAATATCGATCGGTTCACCCGTAATTTGGGAAACAGGAATGGCCGTCGGCTGATCCTTGCCCCGCGGCGCATCAAACAAATTTTCATACTGGTAGGTCCATGGCTCGTAATAATCATCAAGCCCGGGCTGATTCGGGTTGTAAAACATCTTGGGCAGAAAATCAGACTTGTCCTGAGAACGAAGTTTAAGTTCGCGGTTTTTGTCCAGGACCCACCCGCCTTTGAAATTAAGTTGATCTTCCCAAAGCGCGGGATAACCTGTGCCCGGTTTTGTTTCAACATTGTTCCACCACATATATTCAGCGCCGGCACGATCAGTCCAAATATTCTTGCAAGCGACACTGCAGGTATGACAGCCAATGCACTTATCCAGGTGAAACACCATTGACATCTGCGCGCGAACGTCCATTAAAACTCCTTTGTACAAACGAAGACCAATCCATCCATTAGGATTGGGTCTTTTTCTACCAGTCCACTCCGTCTAATCTGCGGACTAAAACAAAAGTGTCGCGATTAACCCCTTGCGGTCCCCAGTAATTAAACGCATAGGTAAACTGCCCATACCCTCCAACCATAAACAGAGGCTTAAGTCTCGCTCTCGTCAAACTATTATGGCCCCCGGCCCTGCGATTAGAGCGCGATGGAGACTTCGGAACGCCGACGGTGCGTTCAACCGCGTGATAAATAAAGCAAATATTTCTCGGTATTCTTGCCGAGACAACGGCACGGGTGACTACCACGCCATGATCATTGATTACCTCGACCCAATCATTATCATGAATGCCCGCCATCGCCGCGTCTGTATCATTGATCCAAATGGGTTCTATCCCCCGGGAGAGGGTCTTCATGATCAAATTGTCGCTGAAAGTCGAATGGATATGCCATTTACCATGCGGCGTTAAGTAATTAAGTAAAAGCATCCCGGGTTTTTGTTCCGTTTCTTCAAGGTCCCGCGTAATACGCATATCCAATTTGGGTTTATACGTCGGCAGTTCTTCGCCATAAGCGCGATATGCCTCGTGATCTAAATAAAGATGCTGTCTTCCGGTCAACGTCCTCCAGGGGATCAATTCTTCAATGTTTTGACAATACGCCGAATATGTCCGGCCATTACGTACGATCCCCGTCCAGAACGGAGTTGTTAAAATCCTCCGGGGATTTGCGCAAACATCGTTAAAATTATATTTAACCCCGCGGGTATCCTGGGCCAAATGCGAAAGATCCATTCCAGTTTTGCGGGACTCGATTTCATAGGCGCGATACGCCATCTCTCCGTTAGTCTCAGCGGCAAAGGCCAAAATCACCTCGCACACAGATCGGTCTTCGCGCAGCGAAGGATAGACTTTTCCCCCCCATTTTTCGACCGGATTTTTAGTGATGTATTCATCATAAAGATCTGCTACAGGGTAAACCAACCCGTGCCCCCCGATCCCCTTATCGCGGAAGTTAGGTCCAAGCGAAATAAATTTTTGATAAATATCGGGATAAGAACGGCTGACTATCGTGATGTTCGGCATCGTCTTGCCGGGGACAGGTTCGCACTCCCCTTTGGCCCAGTCTTTGATAGAACGCTGTGCGATTTCGGCAGGTGTATCGTGCATTAAAGGTGTGACAACAATGTCCTGCTGCGGCTCAGGAAAATATTCTTTGGCAATTTCAGACGTCTTCCTGGCAATTTCTTTAAATGCCCCCCAATCACTTTTTGATTCCCACGCGGGCGGTACCGCGGCCTGAAGCGGATGAATAAAAGAATGCATATCCGTTGAGTTTAAATCATCTTTCTCGTAAAACGTAGCCGCGGGCAGAACGATATCGGAATAAAGAGCCGAGGAATCCATGCGGAAATTAAGATCAACCACCAGATCCATTTTTCCTATTGGCATTTTTTCGTGCCAAACCACATCCTCTGTCTTGTTCTTCGCGTTTTCTTTGGCGACTGCATTACTGTGCGTCCCTAAATAATGCTTTAGAAAATATTCATGCCCCTTCGCCGAAGATAAAAGAGCGTTTCCTCTCCAAATATACCAAACCCTGGGGAAACTTTCGGGATTATCCGGGTCTTCCATCGCGAACAGAAGACTTCGTCCCTTTAGTTGCTTGACTACATACGACTGGATGTCTTCAGGAGTCTTGGCCCCTTTGGCCTTGGCCTCTTCGACTAGCGCGAAATTGCTTTTATTAAATTGCGGGAAACAAGGCAGCCATCCACACCTGGCGGCCAATGCCTGCTTATCGGCGGTATGGCCATGAGTCATACGATGCCCGGTATTTGTAACCGGACAAACTTGCTGGATAGCGCTGTCATAACGCCATTGGTCGGTATTTATATAATGAAACGAAGGTGCGTTCTGTAGACGAGGCGGACCACTCCAATCAGTGCCGAAGGCGATCGGCGCCCAGGACGCGACAGGGACGAGTTTTTCTTGACCGACATAATGGTTCAACCCACCGCCGTTTTTACCGACACATCCGCAGAAAATAAGCGGCATAATAATTGAACGATAAATCAAATTATTATGATACCAATGGTTAACCCCCGCCCCGATAATGACCGAACATTTTCCTTCGCTTTTTGCCGCTGTTTGAGCCCATTGACGGGCAAAACTGATGACCAGACTGGCATTCACTCCCGTAAACTTTTCTTGCCAGGCCGGCGTATAGACGCTTGTGTCATCCTCATAATTCCTGGGCCAATCTTTGCCTTGCCCATGAAATACGCCATACTGGGCCAGCAATAATTCAAATGCGGTGGTAACCAAAATGCCGCCTTTAGCCGTCTCGATCCTTCGCGCAGGAACTTCGCGGCAAGAAAACTTGTCATTTGTCCCCTCTGAAAAATCCGCCATTGCCACGCGCACTCTTTCTTCTTCAAAATTCCCCAGACGGATTGACGGGTCAATCTTTTCATGGGTATGCGCATCTTCCAGTTTTAAGTTCCATTGACCTTTTTCTTTTTGCCAACGGTGCCCCACAGTCCCCATAGGGATTTTTAATTCACCGCTCACAGCATCCTGGACAAAGAATTTCCATTCAGCATGTTCGACATTGGCTGTTTTTACCACATCCGAAGCCCTTAAAAGCTCCCCTGCCCTGCAAGTGCCATCAGGCAAACTTTCGAGCTTAACCAGGAATGCGGCATCCGAATATTGTTTTAAATATTGAACGAAATACGGTATTTGTTGATCAATAAAGAATTCTTTCAATATGACGTGCCCGACAGACATCCAGAAAGCAGCGTCTTGTCCTTGATGAATCGGGATCCATTCATCAGCCGCTTTGGAGGCCTGGCTGAAGTCCGGAGAGAAAACTACGACTTTTGTGCCATGATGACGGGCTTCGACCAGAAAATGCGCATCTGGCGTACGCGTCATAAAGACGTTAGACCCTACGGTCGCTATCATTTTAGATTTATACCAATCAGCGGATTCAGCCACATCCGTTTGTTCTCCCCAAATTTCCGGGGATGCCGGAGGAAGATCACAATACCAGTCGTAAAAAGACAAGGAAACACCGCCCATAAGCTGCATAAAACGCGAGCCTCCGGCATAACTGATCATCGACATGGCGGGAATTGGTGAAAATCCGGCTATCCGGTCTGGCCCGAAACGCCGGACGGTATAAATATTCGCGACGGCCATGATTTCAAGAACTTCGTCCCACGACACACGGCGAAATCCACCCTTTCCCCGTGCCTCGTGATATTGTTTTCGCAATTCAGGATTCTCAACAATGGATTCCCAGGCAGCTATTAAATTATCCGGATATTTTTTCTTAGCTTCTTTCCACAAATCAAAGAGCACGCCGCGGACCAAAGGATATTTCACCCGCAATGGACTGTAAATATACCAGGAATAAGAAATACCCCTCTGACATCCACGGGGCTCGTAAGGCGGGATTGTTTTGTCAAAACGGGGATAATCGAGCGCTTGTGTTTCCCAAGTCACAATGCCCTGCTTGACATGAATATTCCAACTGCATGATCCGGTGCAATTGACCCCGTGAGTGCTGCGGACAATCTTATCGTATGCCCAACGGTTTCTATAAAAATCTTCCCAGGATCTTTCTTGCGGGGAAAATATATCTTTAATCCAGCTCATAAAATTTCTACCTTTCTAAATTTTTTCGAAGAAGGTTCTTTCGCGCAGGGCCTTTTCTTCTTTGATTTAAAACCCATAATAATACGAAAAAGCCGCCAAACCCCCCTAAAGCCAAACCTTCCGCCTTACGCATCGTTGGAACAGATCTTATCTCAGCTTTCTCAGGATGCGTTAAGAATTCCGACAAGTGCAGGGATTCTTCTTTTGAAATCTTGTGCTTTTCATAAATAGAGCGCATGATCCTGTAGCTCGCATTTTCAACCGCTGACTGAAGTACAACGCCAGAGGCGCGATCTTTAATATGGGTAAGATCCGGCCCAAGAGATCCCCCCCCACCGACAAAGCGATGACAACTAAAGCAGGCCGGGCCACCATTGAAAAAAGCCATTTGGCCGCTAAACAATTTTTGCCCTGTTTCAAAAGAAGGCGGGGGCAACTCCGCGCGGAGTTTCGCCTCAATCCTCTGTTTTTGCCTGGCAATCCGGCCTGAAACGTTTAGGTCCTTCAAAAACTCAATCACCTGGGCAATATCCGGTTCCGATAACGGCCCAACATTCTTTTCCATCTTTTTGATCGCGGGTCTCAGATCGGCGCTGCTCCACTGCGCCGCAGTTATAAGATCCGGGCCGGTCAGTTTGCCTCCCCCGATCGTGTGGCATCCCGCGCAACGGTAAAAGAAGTACTCCGCCGGCTTATCCGGGGCTTCAGCTTCCTGGCCCCAGGAAACCGGCGCCAGGCCTGTGAAGGCGCAGAAAAAAATAACAACTGAAAGTCTTTTCATGTCAGAAACTGAGAGTCGTTTGAACATAACCATAGTCAGCGTCATCCGCGCTTCCGGTATCCTTCAAAAAATCACCGGCAAACAAGTGAGAATAACCGGCCAAGATATCCGCGTATTTATTGAATTTATAAGTGCCGGTCAGGTCAATCTCATTACCGACATGACTCCCGGCGCCGGCTGTCGTTGCCCGTTTAATCGTACGACCTGCCGCATAAAGGTTGTCCTTGGGAGTATCCAGATAAATAAGGTGCAGGTCCGACTGGAGTTTAAGTTTGTCTGTCGGCTTGGCCGATAACTGGAAACGATAGTTGTTGATATTTTGCAGGCTGACAAGATCCATATAGCCGTAAAACGGATGGTTGGTCGGATAAAGATTGTCGAATGTTCTGCGGTCGCCGTCACTTTTATCGGAATCTCCGGAAGCATAATTGAACTCAAAAGCGGCCCGGGGCTTCCAGGGATGGTCAAAACTATAGCCGATAATGCCAATAAACATTTGAGCATTCACATTTAACGCGCCTGAATTGCCAACTTGTTCGGCCATCTCTGCTTCATAGTCAAACCTGGCGGCGGGGACCTTCCCTTTCAAACGCGCGCCGATAGTGTAGTCTTCTACTTCTCCGTCCCCGGCATGTCCGAACGAAACAGTTTTCCCGTCGGTGTTACGGCTTAACACATATTGGTCAACCGTTAATCCTTCGGTCCCCGTAAAAACCGCATAATAACCTCCCAAGAGGTCGTTGGAACTCCCGTCATAGAGGTCATCAAACTCCCGGGGAGATTTTGCCGGGGTCTTCCCTCCCCCGAAGATATCAACGCTCAAATGATGTTTCTCAAATCTAAGCGTGACTTTTCCCGCGTCAAAGGTCTGGGCCACATTTGACCAGTTAAAGCCTCCGATCAGCCGTTGGGCACCGTAGGACAATTCCTGACGGCCGAAGGTAAATCCCGCCTCCGACAAGCCTAAATTATCAATTGCCAACTTATCGCTTTTAATTTGCAGCCACAGTTGCCTCAAGTCATTCCAGTTCTCATAAGAGCTCTTGGAGCCGCTGATACTGTCGTTTGCGATACGCGCATCCTGGAATTGTGAGAAAAATTTTATCTCATCGGCCGGCTGCAGGGTAAGGTTAAAGCGTGCGCGGTACAAATTGAAGCCTTTATCATCATCAATGGTATTATTAAAATCAAAATCTGACATATATTCATAACGATGCCTTAATTCGACATCCAGCTTTGCCCATTGGGGCAAGCGCTTATTAAACCACTCATCTGAATAGCCTGGGCGGGCGATGGACAACATTATTAGAAGAAGGACACTCCCCAATATGGCTGTTTTCATAGCAATACTCCTATCTCATGATTTAATATTTCTTTTCCGTTGGAATTTGTGTCAAAACTCGAAGAGCGTACTCAACGACCCTTTGAATAGATCTTGAATATAGACATCACGAATAGTGATTGTAACGATGTTAATTATTGCTAATAATATCCTTAATTATCGTGATTAACAAGTAATTAATTATAAATTCTCTGGTTTAATGCGGGCGCCGCAAGCATAAATCTTACCGGATGATCATCCCCATTTTGCATCAGGCCTCGGCGAGACAAGAATACGAAAATAAAAAAACAGGTACAGCCCGAAGGCAGCCATCCAGAGAACCTGGCTCACCCCGATCCATAAAACATATTTTGATTCGTCAAGGATCGGAGAAAAAACGCGTATCACCGCGCCGGCAGTAAGCGGGACGAAAATAAGCGGCAACTGCCGCGGCGCTTCGGCGATATTGCGGCCGGTGTGCCCCCAGGATACGCGAGCCATCATGCCCAGCGTAAAAATACCGATGCCTCCGGCGGTAAATGCGTGCAAAGCGGAATCATCGGGGCGATGGTAAATAGCCGCAGACATTTTAAGAAGAAAGCCGGTAATCAAGAATACATATCCCGCGAACAAAATCCACAACAAAGGCTTTCTCCATATCCCGGGAGTATACCACCCTGCCAACCGCAGCATATGCACCACAACCAGCAAGGCGCATAGAATGGCCACTATAAACGGGAAATTCCAAAACACATCGATAATAGCGAACGCAATCAAAAAGACTACACTCGCCAGATCAAGAATCCGGCTGTTTCGCAAGGTCACCGGATATCCGACTCCGCGTTCAATAAAAAACGGGAGAATCCTCCGGCTGACTGTAAAGAGCAAACTAACGATCATATAAACGGCAAACCGCAAGGCCTTCCGTTCGATCTCAAGATCGGCATAAAACAGCGCCCCGTAAAAGACAATGCCACTGAATAAAATCAGTATCAATTTTGAAAATACGGCTGATTGCCTCCACTGCTTAACGGCAATAATCGGCCGCATGACGGCAACCGAGAGAAAAACAAGGAACGCGGAATCACACAACGCCATAGGCCACGTCGGGACAAAAGCGGGCATGAAAGCCAGAACGCGTGCGGCGGCCCAAAACAGGAATAAAACCAGAAGAGGCGTCCCGCTTAATGTCGGTAATCCCGTCCAATTCATCACAGCCGTCAGAAGAAATCCGGCCACAACGGCCATGGTGAATCCAAAGATCATTTCATGGCCATGCCAGACCGTGAGCGGCATGGCTATAAAGATATTTCCTCCAGCGACGTAAAATACAAGCCAAAAAGCCATCGATAATACCGCATACGCCGCGGCGCCGAGAAAGAAGATGCGGAACCCGGTCCGCAAAACAACCGGACAATTTAATGGCGGATTATTCATACTTCACGCCATTTCCCTCTTTTCAAATTCCAATCCACATTTTCATCCATCTCTACCCATCCCATACGGATGGCGCCTATGGGGCATGGGGCAATGCAGTGTTCCTCACTACCGCAGATGTCCGGTTTTGTCAAAACAGCCGCATCTTGAACAAGTTCAAGACACTTCGGCCCGCAGGCCAAAACACATGCATTACAGCCGTTACAGCGGCCGGTATCAATGACCGGGACCCATTTATACTTTTTTACGGTCATATTTAGCCGCAACAAGTTTTATACCTGTGTTCCGGCAAGGCGTTCATTTTGCCAAAAACGTTTTGGCGTTCTTTCTCGGATATGGACTGATCAATGGCCGGATAAAGGATGCTCTCTTCTTTCATGTTATGTTGTTTGAGAAGATCCCAGACGAGATCTTCTTCCAGATCGCTCTTCGGATCCTGCCGCTGAACTTTCTTATGAAGCGCTTCCAGGGCTTGCTCGATCTGCCGGTGCTCCTGGCGCATCACTTCTGTCGGCCCGCCATCCTTCATGCCTGTTTTCTCCTCGAACAACGGAAATAAAATCTCTTCCTCCCACGCGATATGCCGCTGTAATCCGAATTTGAACTTTTTAAAATTCTCTTTGGCTTGCGCGTAATCCTTCTTTTTCAATCCCTGAAAATTCTGAAAATACTTGTCCAGCTGGGCATGATCATGCGTGTAGAAAGACGTTATTTTTTGTTCGCTCATCGCATCCTCCTTAACTTGTTTTTTCCGTTTTCCCCATGGCGTACTCAAGGATCGCCAGGACATGAATATGCGGCGACCATGCGTTATCACTTAAGCCATCATAATTTTGCAAGCAAAACACAACGCCTTGCTGCTCTTTGATAAAAAAATATAAATTTACTGTAGGAGTCCATAAAAAAAGACGATATCTTACTTTCAAAAGGTCTCGCCAACCTAAAAAACATGAAAGGGATATCGTCTTATGAAAAAGATAACCG
>JACROV010000057.1 GCA_016214285.1 Candidatus Omnitrophota bacterium
ATTGGACGCTCCTTTTTTGACAGGAACGCCAAAATAACACGTGATTGAATTCAAATCGATTAAAAGGTTCTTTGCCGGTAGCATATAAACATCAATCAGTTACAAAAACTAATTTAAAAACGTTGGGACAGTAGTGATAATTTATATATAAAGTATTGGCAATAAATGTTATATAATTCGAGTATTAATCAATGGATCGTCTGATCGAGATTGAGAATATTACCGATATCCCCGCGCAGTACCGCGAAACACCGATCGGGCTTCTCCTGGAATATCATAATCTGGGACGGCCGTTCGAAACGTACGCGCAGGCACAGCTTTTGATCGGCATGTGCATGGATAACCGCAAACATCGCGCTTTTTGAAATAGGCGATGAGATAGATTGGACTCTAAGTGAGGCACCAAGATTACGCGCGCGCTACCCCAAGATCATCGTGGCGCCGATGCTTTACCGGGTCGAAGACAACCGGCTTTATCTGCTAGCACTTTGTTAATTTTGTTTTTAATAGTTGATTTCCTCAAAGGTTCAGGGGGATCAACTATTAAAAACTTTTCTAACAAAGTACTAGCGGAAAAGTAAAAACATTCAAGGAGGGCAAGATGGAACAAAGCACCAAGGATTTCCTGAAAAAGATCAAGTTCAATACCTACATTTATACGGTCACGTTCATGGGCGTGGCGCTGTGGTATTCCTTCAAACACGAAGCTGGCGCCGAAGTGTCGATGCTTTTGCTGGCCGCGTTCGCTTTTTACACGCTCGGCCGCCAGATCCGGTTAATATCCGATCTGGAAGCAGGCAAGTCCTTGGACTTCCAGCCTAAGGTGTCTCCCATCATACGGGGTGTCGTTTATTTGGTCATCATCCTGATGGTCTTAAGTGTGATGTTCAGCTGATGCCGGGCACGACCTAAAGGGTTGCAATCCTTCTTCAAATTTGCTATCCTACCGGGGAAGTAAGTTATGCGTCAGGCGCGTCCGTTTTGACGCCACTCTGTTATGCTAACTACAATCGATAAAGCAACGATCCTGAAGTTCGACACCCCCGGGCCGCGGTACACCAGTTACCCGACCGCGCCGGTGTGGACGGACGCGGTCAATGAAGCGGTTTATATCAAGGATCTCTGCGCCTTCGGCGCCCGCGACAAGACGCTTTCCCTATATATCCATATCCCGTTTTGCGAATCGTTGTGCACCTACTGCGGCTGCAACGTTGTCATCCGCAAAAAGGACGAACGTTTCGGCGATGAATACATCGAGTATCTTGATAAAGAAATGGCGCTGGTCTATAAGCATTTGGGCCGGCGCAAGAAGGTGCGCCAGTTGCATTGGGGCGGCGGCACACCGACGTTTTTAAACGAAGCCCAGATCGAGCGCCTGTACACAGCGACCCGGAAATATTTCGACATCGACCCCAATGGCGAGATCGCCATCGAGATCGACCCGCGCACCATCGACAAGTCCAAAGTCCAAAAGTTGCGCGCGCTCGGCTTTAACCGCGTTTCCATGGGCATCCAGGATTTCAGTGAGGATGTCCAAAGGGAAGTGAACCGCTGCCAGCCGTATGGGATCGTCAAGGAATTTAACGACTGGTGCCGTGAATTGAAATTCACCTCGGTCAATTTTGATCTGATCTACGGGCTTCCGCGCCAGACGCGGGAGAGTTTTCAGGCGACAATCGAAAGAATCGTTGCCCTGCGCCCGGACCGGATCGCCCTGTACAGTTTCGCGTACGTGCCGTGGCTCAAGAAACATCAGCAGAAGATCAACGCCGCGTTTTTGCCGTCCAATGACGCCAAGCTGGATATCTTTCTGCGCGCGCGCGACGCGCTCGTCGGCGCCGGGTACAAGGCGATCGCGATGGACCATTTTGCTTTGGAAAATGATGAATTGGCCAAGGCCTTTGAGTCCGGCACGCTTTACCGGAATTTCATGGGCTACACGGTCAAGCCCGTCGACGAATATATCGGTCTGGGCGTGACCTCGATCGGGTTCCTGGAGAATACGTACGTTCAAAATCATAAAGCCTTGCCGGCCTATTATCAGGCGTTGAAAGACGGACACTTGCCCGTCGAACGCGGGATGGTTTTAAGCGAAGACGACACGATCCGTCAGTGGACGATCAATTCTTTGATGTGCCGTTTCGCGGTTGATAAACGCGCGTTCGAACAAAGATTTCATGCGGACTTCGACGCGTATTTTAGCGAAGAACAGGAGCACTTACGCTGGTGCGCGGACAACGATCTGGTTTCTCTGGACAGCGCCCGGATCGAGGTCCTTGAACTGGGAAAGATATTCATCCGCAACGTATGCATGGGATTTGACCATTATTTGAAGCAGGGCGCGCAGCAAAAATTCTCGAGAACCGTGTAAAATAACCAAGATACAAGAAACAAGATTTGTTTATTGGGTATTTTTTGGTTATTGTTTCTTGGTTTTTGGAGTCTTATGAAAGAAAAAAGAATCAGTAAGCGTTCCGCCATTGAGCTGGCCGCTTCCTTCGGGATAGGGGAGGACCCGCGCCTCGAGCGCGAGGCGAAGATCAGCGATATTTCGGAAGGCGGGTTTTGCTTTATTTCTGACACCCGGCCCAAGGTCGGAGAGATCTGCCAGGTCGCCGTTGACCTGGACGTCCGGGAACAAGTGGTCGTGAGCGTCGAAGTGGTTTGGGTCCAGAAGATCACCGGGGCGAAAAAATACCGCGTCGGCGTCCAGCTGATCGAATCCGACGGCCCCGAGTTCGAGAGGTTTATGGAGTTTTACAGGAAGCAAGCATAATCACAGGTTTCCGGATACCCGGGTATCCGGATAACCGGATATCCGGAGCGTTGTGAATAACTCATCATTTCTTCAGGCATTCCAAGGCACCAATCCCCGCGTCCCCGTCTGGTTCATGCGCCAGGCCGGGCGGTATCTCCCTGAGTATCAGGCCCTCAAAAAGAAATATTCCCTGCAGAAGATGTTCGACACGCCGGAATTGGCCGCGGAAATAACCTGTCTTCCCGTCGGCATTCTGGGCGTTGACGCCGCCATTTTGTTCGCCGATATCCTGACTTTGCCCGCGCAAATGGGCTTTAACATCCGTTTTGACGACCGTCATGGGCCGGTCATCGGGGGCATGATCGCCAGCGACCTGCACCATCGTGACGACATCCATGACGCGGACGATTTTTCCGGCGTGACGAAAACTATCCGTTTGGCCAACGAACAGCTTGACGCGAAAGTTCCGCTGATCGGCTTTGCCGGGTCGCCGTTTACGGTGCTGACGTATCTGGTCGAAGGCGGGTCCGCGGTCAACTTCACCAAAACATTTCGGTTTATCAACGAACATCCGGTGCATTTTGAGGCGTGGATGGAACTTTTGACGCAAAACACGATCCGTTATCTCAACGCGCAGAAGGAGGCGGGGGCCGCCGCTTTCCAATTATTCGACAGTTGGGCGGGGATCTTGCGTCCGGCGGATTTCGCGTATCGGGTGCTGCCTTTCGTGCGCCGGATCTTCGAAGAGGTCGATTTGCCGTCGATCTATTTCGTGCGCAACTGCGCGCATCTTCTGGCCTTGATGGATCAGTCCGAAGCTGACTTTCTGTCCGTAGACCACACCGTTGTCCTCGGGCATCACACGATCCTCGAGAAAACGGAAAAAGGCATCCAGGGCAATCTGTTCAACGGACTTTTGTACGCGGATGACGCGACGCTGGAAAAGGAAACGCGCGACGTTTTGATCGGCGGCGTTAAGCATGGCCGATACATTTTTAACTTAAGCCACGGCGTTTTTCCGGACGTGGAGGTCGATAAATTGAAACGCATTGTTGAACAAGTGCACGCGTTTGATAAAAGAAATTAATCGTATTCCGTATCTCGTATTTCGTTGGAAGGCGGGCCGAGCGACGAGATACAAGCGACGAGATACGAAGGTTATGTCCAAGACTATTATTATAGTAGGCGCCGGGATCAGCGGCCTGGCAACGCTGCATTATCTTAAAAAGAAATACGCCGCGCGTCCCGGGGTCGCGATACTTCTTTTCGAGCAAAGCGCCGTCCCCGGCGGCACGATCCATTCGGTCACCCGCGGCAACTATCTTTTCGAGACCGGCCCCAACGGATTTCTGGATTCCTCTCCCCTCCGGCCGATAGGCTCCCTTCGGGAGGGACCTAACGGCCAAAGGGAGCCTAATGGCAAACCGCGCACGCTGGAGTTTGTCGCCGAACTGGGCCTGGTCGGCGAGCTGGTCAAAGCCGGCCGCGATGCCCAAATCCGCTATCTCTGTTTAAATAACGTTTTGTATCCTTTCCCGATGAGCCCGGGCGGTTTTTTCGGCTTTCGCCCGATGCGCCTGCGCGAGAAGTTGCGTGTTTTCGCCGAGCCTTTTGTGGCGCGCGGCATGGATCCCGATGAGAGCGTTTACGATTTTGGCGCGCGGCGGTTCGGCAAGAGATTCGCGGACATCTTTTTAGACCCGATGGTGAGCGGCATCTACGGCGGCGACGCGCGCGCGACGGTTCTGAAGGCCGCCTTCGCCAGGATCCATGAACTGGAACAGCGCTACGGTTCGCTGTTCAAAGCGATGATGAAACTGCGTAAAGGCGGGATGCCTAAGGGAACGTTAACGTCGTTTCACCGCGGGCAGGCACGACTGACCGACGCGCTGGCGCGCCGTTACGCGCCGGATGTCCGGTTTGACCAGGAAGTTAAAAGTATCACGCGCGTGTCCGGACGTTTTGTTGTCGCGACCGCCGGCGCGCGCTATGAAACGGACGAAGTTTTCGTCTGCGCGCCGGCGTATCAGGCCGCGACGATGATCAAAGAAATGAGTCCTTCAATAGCGCGTGAATTGGAAAAGATCCGCTACTCGCCGATGGCGGTCATTGGGCTGGGTTTTTCGCGCAAGGCGTTTGAACGTCCTCCGGCGGGTTTTGGATATCTGATCCCATCCAGCGAAGGGAAAGAAGTGCTGGGCGTTTTGTTCGAAAGTAATATTTTTCCGGGACGCTGCGGAAAAGAGGAGATCTTGCTGCGGATCATGGTCGGCGGCGCGCGTTATCCGGATATTTTAACGAAGCCCCGCGAGGTATTGATTGCCCTGGCATTAAAGGAAGTTCAGACGACGCTTAAAACGGAGGCTTCACCCGGTGAGACATTTTTCGTCCAGTGGCCCAAGGCGATCCCGCAATACGACCGCTCCTATGTCGAGGCCGAGAGCGCGCTGGAGGAAAAATTAAGGGAATGGAAGGGGCTGTATCTGGCCGCCAATTACCGCAAAGGCGTTTCGCTCAATGATTGCATCGAAAACGCGTACAGCGCGGCCCAATGTTCTTTTTTATAGCTTGTGTTTCAGAAAAAAAGAGATTAGAATACACCCCAATATTGAATAAAGAATGTTTCCGGGTATCTGAAGATCCAGTTATCCGGATAGCCCAGTCACAGATTTCCGGATCCCCGGTTTTCCTTATGCGAGCATATTTTTTTCTTATCTTTTGTCTGATCCCCATGATCGGGTGCCAACGCGCGCCGGTCAAGCGGACGTATCATGAAATCGTCCAGAGCGCGCCCGCGCCGCGGCAACCATCACATCCGGCGATACCGATGTCGGGTGAGATGGACGCGTCATCCATTCCCAACGACGACATTCACGTTTTTCTGCGCGAAGGACAAAATGGCATGCCATCGCCGATGCCGATGACGGGCGCTGTGGACCAACAGACGCAGAAAATGCTCGAAGCCTCGGTCGCGCGGCCGCCGTTGTCGTGGACAACGCCGCAGGGCTGGCAGGAAACCCCGGGCTACGGCATGCGGCTGGTCACTTTTATCTCCGCGGATAAAGAGAATCCTGTTGAATGCGCGATCATTTCTCTGGGAGGGCAGGCGGGGGGGCTCGAGTCCAACGCGGCGCGCTGGATGAAACAGGTCAATATCGACGTTCCGGCCCAGGCGGAACTGGGAAAATTCCTCGCCGCGCAAAAAAAGATCAAGACCAAAGACGGCTTCGACGCGACGATCATCGATCTGACTCAGTTGCAATCCAAAGACGATCTTAAAAGCCCGTCGATGACGGCGACCATTATCACGCTGCCGGATATGACCGTGTTCGTGAAGATGACCGGTACCCGCGGTGCCGTCTTGAAGAATAAAGAAAAATTTGAAACGCTGTGCGAATCTTTGAAACTGAACTAAATCGTATCTCGTATTTCGTCGCTCGTATCTCGTGCGCGATACGGTATACGAGATACGAGATACGAACGACGGTATATGTATAAAAATGGGCTCACTTCGTAAAAACCTGCAGCGCAATCCAGCAATTAAGTTCTGCGCTTCGCTGAAGATCACGCTGACGTGTCTGATCCTGCTTTTCATCCTCACCTTCTGGGGCACCATCGACCAGGTCTATAACGGGCTTTATCTGGCCCAGCAGCGGTTCTTCAATTCCTTCGTTTTTATTTTCGCCGGATTCATCCCGTTTCCCGGCGCCCAACTTGTTTTATGGGTTTTTTTCATTAACCTTGTGTGTGTGGCAATTGTGCGGCTGGTGTACAAGTGGAGCCGCATCGGGCTTATCGTCACTCATTTCGGCCTTTTATTGTTTTTCGTGGCCGCGTTCGTCACGCTCCACGGCGTCGAGGAATCGCACCTGACCCTGATGGAAGGCGAGGCGGCAAACGTGTCGAGCGCTTATCATGATTGGGAAATAGCGGTATGGAAGGAAAGCGGCAGCGAAAAAGACGTCACCGCCTATGATGTCGAGGGCCTTCGTCCCGGCCGGCGGCTGGAATTCCAGGAGGGCCTTACGCTTGCCGTCGATCATTGTTATTCCAACAGCGAAGCGTATTCGGGCGCGGAGGGGGCCGGCACCGTTCTAGGCGCCTCCGGCATTCAAACCCTTAAGCAGGCGGCCCCCAATAAAGAACCGGAGAAAGATCTCCCCGGATGTATTTTAGCGGTGGAAGGGGCCGGCCCGGTCATTTTGTACGGCGCCGAAGACAAACCGCTGAAGGTCTCCATGGACGGCCGGGACCATTTCCTGCAGCTGCGCCGCAAGAATTTTCCACTGCCTTTTTTACTGCGGCTCAAGGATTTCACGGTCGAATGGTATCCCAATACCGAGGTCGCGCGCAGTTATAAAAGTCTTGTTGAAATTATTCCACCCGGCGGTGCAGGGGCATCGCGCGAGGTTCTGATCTCGATGAACAAACCGTTACGGTACAAGAATTTTACTTTGTATCAGTCCTCCTACAGTGTTGATAACTTGGGAAGGGAATCCTCAACGCTGGCGGTCGTCAAGAACGCGGGACGTCTGCTGCCGTATTTTGCCAGTTTTATCACGTTTGGCGGGTTGGCGCTGCATTTTTTGTTGATGGCAATTAGGGCGAAGCTAAAACACTAACGATCCGGATATCCGGTTATCCGGATACCCGGCTATCCGGAAACGTCATGAGCAGAAAAATCACCGTTCTCATTTATTTACTCCTGTTGAGCTGTTCCCACGCGCTCGCCCAGCCCATCTGTCCGCTGGATTCCTCCATCAAGCTCAAGTCGGCGGTTTCCCTGGACAAATTCGCCGCGTTAGCGGTCCTTAACGACGGTCGGATCAAACCCGTTGACACCTACGCGCGCACGTTACTGTTGCAGCTTTCCGGGAAAACTTCGTTCGGGCGCCAGTCCGCGGTCGAATGGTTGGCGCGCCTTTTATTCGCTCCGGCAACGACCTTTGAAGACAAGGTTTTCCTTATTAATAATCCGGAGATCGCCACGGCTTTAGGCGTTGAGCCCGAGTCCCGCCGGCGGTACAGTTTTTCTCAGTTGGAGCCTGGTGTCGCCAAACTTGAAGAGCTCGCCCGGATGGCCGAGAAAATCGAATCCAAAGAGCGCTCCGTTGTCGAGCAGGAGGTCTTGCGGGTCTACCAGAATGCTTTTCTTTATGACCTGCATACCCGCGTGTTTCATTTCGCGCTTCCGTCCGCCGAATTCCAGATAACGGACCAGGAAATTATCAAGGCGCTGGATCTTCCTGAAACGCAGAAGATATTTAGTTTCTACGATCTCGCCTCCCGCGCGGATCGGCTCCAGGAGCAGACCAAATCCCTGGAACTTGGCAAGCCCGATAGTTGGCCGGCGAGGGACAAAGAGCTGGTTCTTCTGATGAACAATCTGCTTCGCTGGTCGATGCTTTACAAGGATCTTCCTTTTTCTGTGATACCAGGCCGGGATGCCTCCACGCGGGGCTGGTTGAGCCCGATGGACGCGATCAGCCGGGAATTCTCCGATCCCCACGCGCGCGAGGAGATCGGGTACGCGCGCGGCATGGTGGTGCATTACTGGAACGGGGAACAGATGCCTTTCGACCTCGCCGTAAGGTCGTTGAGCAATTCTGTTTTGAATCGCGTCGACGCCGCCACGCAAAAGAATATCCGCAAGATCCCTCTGGAATTGTTCTATAACAAAGCGAATTTCTTTCTTTGGGCGAAATTGTTCTACGCGCTGGCTTTTGCCGTGTTTTTGTTGTCGTTTTTCCGGACATGGCCTTTCCTTCGCCAGAGCGCGCTGCTTCTGATCGCGGCGGGATTGATCCCGCATGTCGGCGCGCTTGTCCTGCGCATCGTCATCATGGGGAGGCCTCCGGTCAGCAATTTGTATGAGACGTTTATTTTCGTCAGCATGATTGGCGTTATCGCGGGGGTCATTATCGAACTGGTCAACAAACGTTGGGTGGGCAATGTCGTCGCCAGTGTTTGCGGGCTTGTTTTTCTTCTGATCGCCGGAAAATTCGCCGCCGAGGGCGATACATTGCAAATGCTGGCGGCTGTTTTGAATTCCAATTTTTGGCTGGGGACGCATGTCTTGACCATCACCATCGGTTACGCTGGCTGTTGTGTCGCCGGACTGATCGGGCATTTGTACATCCTTCAGCGCATACGAGATCCGAAAGACAAGGCCGCGCTGGAATCGACTTACCGCAACATGATCGGCGCTTTGGGGTTCGGGCTGATGATGACGTTTCTGGGGACGACCTTGGGCGGCATTTGGGCGGACCAGTCCTGGGGCCGATTCTGGGGCTGGGACCCGAAAGAAAACGGGGCGCTCCTGATCGTTTTGTGGTGCGCCATTATCTTCCACGCGAAGGTGGGGCGCTTGATCGGTCCTTTAGGGGTCGCGGTCGCAAGCGTCCTGGGGGTCATCGTGGTCATGTGGGCCTGGTTCGGCGTGAACCTTTTGAACATCGGGCTTCATTCCTACGGATTTACCTCGGGTATCGCCACGGGACTGCTGGCGTATGTGATCGGGGAGGTCGTCTTTCTGGGGCTTTGCGTGCCGCTTGCGCGGAAGCGAGATTAAATTGACAGTTTTAATTGAAGGTCAGGTTATCCGGTAATCCGGTTATCCGTGACTAGGATATCCGGATACCTGGATATCCGGTTTTCCTAGTCCCGGATTTTCGGATCCCCAGATTCCCTTAGTTGCTAACACCAGGTTCAAATTCTACAGTTTATATGCTCACCGTCCCCCAGGCCGATTCCATCCTTCAGAAAAATCCTATATCCTGTCCTTCCCGGCGCGTTCCTTTGGCCGCCGTTGCCGGATGCGTGCTGCGCGAACACGTGGCGGCCGATCGGGATCTCCCGCCGTTTGACCGTGCCACGATGGACGGCATTGCCGTCAACAGCGCGGCGTTCGCGAAAGGTGTCCGTGCGTTTCCCGTTGAGGGCCTCCAGAAAGCGGGCATTCCGGCGCTTTCCCTCGGAAGTCGCAACGCCTGCATTGAAATTATGACCGGCGCTATGTTGCCCAAAGGCTGCGATTGCGTGATCCCCGCCGAATATATTGAGACCAACGGGGGAGCGGCAAAGGTACGTGATGAGTTCCTCCCCTCAGGGAGCCTCTGGGCGGCCAGGCCGATGATTAACGTCCACCGGAAAGGTTCTGACGCCCGCAAGGGGGATATACTGCTGCGGGCGGGGTGCCGTCTTTTGACCGCGCAAATCGCCGTTGCCGCGGCCGTCGGGAAATCCAGAATCCTCGTCTCGAAAACGCCCGAGATCGCCGTTGTTGGAACGGGTGATGAGCTTGTGGAAATCAACCGGCCGGTCAAACCATTTCAGATCCGCCGCTCGAACACCTGCGCTTTGGCCGCGGGACTGGCCTTAAGCGGCTACACCCGCGTCAAGCGCTTTCACATCCGCGACGACCAAAAGAGACTGCGCGCGGGTCTTAAAAAGATTCTGGCAAAATACGACATCGTTATCTTAAGCGGCGGGGTTTCGATGGGGAAACTGGATTTCGTCCCGAGGGTTTTGAAACAATTGGGGGTAACGGTGCTGTTCCATAAAGTCCGGCAGCGCCCGGGCGGGCCGCTGTTGTTCGGCAAGACCTCCGACGGAAAACCTGTTTTTGGCTTGCCCGGCAATCCGGTTTCCACCCAGATATGTTTTTACCGTTACATCCTGCCGTATCTGAACAAGTCTACAGGTCTTGATACAACGGCCGCGGAATTCGCGGTTTTGGATGAGGAAGTTGAGGTGGAAACGCCGCTCACCCGTTTTCTGCCTGTCAAGATTGCGTATCATCCGGACGGCCGCCTGGCGGCCAGCCCTGTTTATACGCACGGTTCCGGAGATTATGCCTCGCTGGCCAAGAGCGACGGATTCGTGGAACTCAAAGAAGATACTTGCCGTTTTTCTAAGGGAAGTATTTCCCGCCTCTATCGTTGGTAGTTTGGCGCGTAGATTGTTGATCCTTGCTCCCCGGCCATCGATAATAATTACTTATCAAACATATAAGAAATAAAAGTTTTGTTTATCCCGCAGCCTGTGATAAACTTTTTTTAAATTCAAAAGTAGCGATATTTTTTAAATCCAAGCCGCATTTAACCCCAACTGATATTAACGAAAGGACGGGCAGTCATGTTAAAAACAAGAAAGGCAAAACTCAAGGTATTTTTAATTGTCATCGGGATGATGACAGCCGGGAACTTGACGGTTACCAGGGCCATGGCCGGCATCGTCGGGTCACCGCATGATTTCTCGGGGGAAACGTGGAATCCTACCGGTGAAATTTGCGTTGTTTGTCACACCCCGCACAATGCAGGGGCCGGTAATGCGCCATTGTGGAATCACACAACAACGACAGCCGGCTTTACGGTTTACAGCAGCCCATCCCTGAACGCGGGGGTCCCGCAGCCGGCCGGCACTTCCAAGGCTTGTCTGAGCTGTCACGATGGTACGGTGGCGCTGGATTCTTTTGGAGGGAATACGGGAACAACGTTCATCGGGAGCCTTGGGGACGCAGGCATTGTCCTGGGAACAGATTTAAGTAACGACCACCCTATTTCTTTTCCCTACAACACGGCATTGGCAACCGCAGATGGGGGGTTATATGATCCGTCTACCGCAAACTCCGGGTTAGGGGGAACGATTAATAATGATATGCTTTTAAATGGTAACGTGGAATGTGCTTCCTGCCATGATGTGCATAATAGTACAGGCCTTCCTGAATTGCTCGTTAAAAGTAATTCAGGCAGTGCGTTGTGTTTGACTTGCCATAATAAGTAAAATAGATATAATAAAATGTCCCGCTGTTGAAAATGTTTTTATACGGCGGGATATTTTATATCTAATCACTACTGTCCCAACGTTTTTAAATTAGTTTTTGTAACTGATTGATGTTTATATGCTACCGGCAAAGAACCTTTTA
>JACROV010000059.1 GCA_016214285.1 Candidatus Omnitrophota bacterium
CGGGGTGGTTATATGGCGGTGGGGGGAAGGCTAAGAAACGTACAATAACAGAAACCGCCGTATACCGAACGGTACGTACGGTGGTGTGAGAGGGCGGCGGAGGCGACTCCGCCCCCTACTCGATGTTTTAATGCGATAGAAAGATAGTGGATGAAGATTTCCAATCCGTTAGTGGTGCTGGACCTGGAAACAACCGGGATTTGGGTTGATCGGGACAAGATCATCGAGATCGCGATGGTCAAATCGTTTCCCGACGGCCGTAAGGAGACATATTTAAAGAAGGTCAATCCCGGGGTTCCGATCCCCGCGGTGATCAGCCAGCTCATCGGCATCACGGACGCGGACGTCAAGGACGCGCCCGCCTTCAAAGATATCGCCAAGGAGGTTTTGGCTTTTATCGGGGATAGCGATCTGGCCGGGTTTAATATCGAAAAGTTCGATCTGCCTCTTTTGGAGCGGGAAGCGCGCGAGGCGAATCTTCAGTTCAACTGGAAAGCGCATAAGGTTTACGACGCCCAGAGGGTGTATCATTTGAACGAAAAGCGCGACCTTTATGCCGCCTATAAGTTTTATTGCGACAAGAATCTGGATAACGCCCATTCGGCGCTGGCCGATGCGCAGGCGACACTCGAGATCCTGGAAGCCCAGGTGGCCAAGTACGGTAACGGAGACGGGAACGTGGAACATCTGGGGCAGTATCGTTACCGGTCGACCGAAGAATTTTATGACCGCGAGAAAAAGTTTCGCTGGTGGAACGGCAAGCTGTACATGATGTTCGGCAAATACGCCAATAAATATACGTTGCAGGAAATTGTCCAGAAGGACCGCGGGTATCTTGAGTGGATCCTCTCGGCCCAGTTCAGTGAAGACGTCAAAGAGTTGGTCGAGAGCGCCCTCAACGGGCGGTTCCCCCAGGCGTCGGAGAAAGAAGTCAAGGGAGGGAAATAACGTGCCCACATTATTTACGCGTATCATCGATGGCGAGATCCCCTGTCATAAAATTTGTGAAGACGAGCGTTTCCTCGCGTTTTTAGACATCCGGCCGATCAACCCGGGACATGCCTTGGTGATCCCTAAAAAAGAGATCGATTATTTTTTTGATCTGGATGATGTTATGATGGGCGGTATTATGGTTTACGCTAAAAAGGTGGCCCATGCCATCAAGCAAACGGTCGAATGCCGGCGCATCGGTGTGATGGTTGCCGGTATCGAGGTCCCGCACGCGCATGTGCATCTGGTGCCTATCCGGGAAGTGGGGGATTTGAATTTCGCGAAGGCGAAACCCGCCGGCAATAAAGAGCTGGCCCAAATGGCCGAGAAGATCCGTAAAAATCTAAAATGATGAAATCAAGAAGGAGAAACAAACCATGTCGTCACTGACATCATCCAAGCCCAAGAGCTGGTCGAAAGAGCAAAATGAAGTTTGGCAGTGCGTGGAGGATCATTGGGATCATTTGATCAGCGGACGCGTCGACGATTTTCTAAAATACATTCATCCGGAATTTCTTGGATTCGGGCATGAGAGTCCCATCAACATCGACCGGCCGTGGCTTAATAAATGGGTGGGCTTTTGGACCAAGACGACCAAGATCGCCATCTGCGAACTGCGGCCCGTGGATATCCGCCTCCATGACGATATCGCCATTGTCCAGTATTTTATTTTTACCATTGAGAAAAACGACGAGGGCGGCAAACGGGTCATTCGCCGTTACACGATGACCTGGAAGAAGCAACCAGGCCGCTGGGTGGCTATCGGCAGTCATAACAACTTGATGGATGAAACCATCCGTAAATAGGTCATCAAGGACCATGGCCGGCACTATCCCTTTGACGCAGAAAGAACAGGATCTGATCCGCCGGTATCTTGTCTGGTGTTACAGGACGACCAAAGAGGATCTGGATCAGACCGACCGCTATTTTACCCAAGCCGTGGTGGATGATTATCTCATTGAACGGTTGAAGACTTCGCCGGAATACAAGGCGCGTACAACGCCTTTTCATAAGTCAGTTGAGGATTTTATCCAATACGCGCGGGAGAAAAAGGCCAAGGCCGAGAGAAAGAAATTCGCAGATTCCGCGCAGAAGACCTTGCATCCGGATTACAAGTACCTCAAGGCCCGTTTTGAGGTCGTTGAGCAGGCGATCTGTCATTTCTTCGATCAAAAAGAGCTTGAAAGAGTCGCGGCACTCTATGAAAATGAAATGACGGAACGGATCCTCAAGGCGAGGGAGCACACTTAAAAGACACACGAGCACATGACACGCGGTTTAAGATTTAACGTTTTTGCAAGTCGCGGAGTCTTTGACGCTGGTCTTCCATCAGTCTTTTTTGTTTGTCCACGATATCTTTGGACCGTTGGCGTTGTTCCTGCAGAGTTTGGGAGGAATCAATCTTCGGGGGTTGGGGCATGGAGAAAGATTTTTTGACGGCCGTGATGAGGCCCCAGGCCAACAGACAGGCCACCACGGTACCGATCGCGAAAATTAATATTCCTTCAGAGTCTTTCATGGCAAGGATAGTATAAAGTGAAACAAGCCCCGCGGCAATGGTAATTTTCAAACAAAAGGAGCGGTCATGCCCAAAGAACACGATTTCAAAAAGGACTGGGAGAAGGCGCGGCAGCAACTGAACCAATTCAGCAAAGATGCCCTGGTATTGGCGAAAAAAGGGGAAAAGGAGCTTATTAAGTTCTCCCATCGGGGAAAGCTGCATCTTGACTCAACCGCCATCGACCTCAAGCGGGAACAATTGTATTATCTCATCGGGAAAGAATACGTGAAAGCCAAAGCGCCCGCCCAGCCCACAACGGCCATGGTGAAATTGCTGGATGAGATCGAGAGGATCGATAAAGAACAAAAAGCGGTCCGTAGTGAATTAAAAAGTGTGAAGTAAAGCCGTGTCCCGGATCATTCACGTCCTGCTTATTATGTCTGTCGTTTTTTCCAGCGGATATGCCTTCGCGCAATCCCCGGACACGCCAAAAGAGTCCGTTGAAGTCGTGGCCGGCGGGAAAATTTACCCTTCCGTGCACGCTTATAAGCTTCAGAAGCTCAAGGATGATTTGCGCGGTGTTCTGTCGCCGGGGCAATTGCGCGAATTCAGCGAGGAGGAGCTTTCCTCCGTTATCCGGGAGATCCAATTTCAGCCGCCTGCGATGGCGCAACTTCCCTCGCCGGAGGTAACGGCGCCCGCGGCGGATGAGCAGATCGGACAGATGGAAGAAATGTTGACGGATTACAACACCCGGCACGGGGACGCCCCGCCCTTGACGGTCGATCCCGCGAAGGTCAAGACAATCATCCTCAAGCCCCCCTTGCAAGAGCAGGAATAGTTTGTCTTGAAGAATTCAAGGTCCTTTTTTAAAAGCTTGACGGTCATTTGTGCGGATAGTATAATATCCAATAGGGTTATGCCTTTGATGAACAGTGCAACAGGATTTCGTGCCCATCGTATGCTGGAAGTGGTAGTCAAGGGCATAACCCTAATATCCAATTCATAAAGGACAAAAAACGATATAAATCATTAAGATAAGTATTATTACCGAAGAAGGAGGAAACGAAATTGGTTTTGTTGAAGGCAAGAAAAACTGAAGTGATTGAAGGGTTTAAAACACATTCCAAGGACACGGGCTCTCCGTCCATTCAGGTCGCGTTGTTGACCGAGAAAGTTAACTACCTGACAGAACACCTCAAAGTTCACAAGAAGGATGTTCATTCCCGTCGAGGTCTTTTACTGATGATCGGAAAAAGACGCCGTCTTTTGGCCTACCTCCAGAAAAATGACCCTCAGAAATATCAAGAAACAATCTCAAAATTGAACCTGCGTAAGTGAGGCTCCATTGATGACTAAGATAGGACGTATTGAAGTTCCTTTCGGGGGACAGAATCTGATTATTGAAACCGGCAAACTGGCCAAACAGGCTAATGGGGCCGTGACGGTCGCGTGTGGCGGGACGGTTATTCTGGCGACGGTATGTATGTCCAAGAAACCGAGGGAAGGTGTGGACTTCTTTCCTCTAATGGTTGAATACCAGGAAAAAACGTATTCGGCCGGACGTATCCCGGGCGGATTTTTCAAGCGCGAAGGGCGCCCAACGCAAAAAGAGATATTGACGTCAAGGCTGATCGATCGGCCTTTACGCCCGTTGTTCCCGGAAGGGTTTTACAACGAGGTCCAGATCACAGCGACGGTCTTAAGCAGCGATGGGGAGAACGATCCTGACATTCTCGCCATTGTCGGCGCTTCGCTGGCCGCGCACATCTCCGATATCCCTTTTGATGGGCCCGTAGGGGCGGTTCGTGTGGGGTGCATCAACGGTGAATTCGTGCTCAACCCTACCTACGCGCAGCGCGAAGAAAGTGAATTCGATCTGGTGGTTGCCGGGCTTAAAGATGGCGTTGTCATGATGGAAGGCGAGGCCGGCGAAGTCCCCGAGGCGAAGATCATGGAAGCCATCCGTTATGGTTTTGACCATCTTCAGCCTATTCTCAAAATTCAGAATGATTTCCGTAAACAGGTCGGGATAGAAAAGGTTGATGTTCTTTTGTTCAAATCCCCCGAGGAGCTTAAACAGAAAATCGCGCAAATGACCAAGGGGCGCCTGACCGAGATCTACAATATCGATGAGAAAGAACAAAGAGAGGAAGCACTGGGCATTCTTCTGGATGAAGTGATTGGTGATATGTCCGTTTTTGAGGGGTATAAGATCAACGACCGCAAGGTAACCCCGTCCGATATCAAGCTGATCTTCGATCAGATCGAATACGACGAGGTAAGACGTCTTATTTTTGAAGAAGGAAAGCGCGCCGACGGCCGCGGTCTCAAGGATATTCGTGAGATCAGCGTGGAGGCCGGCACTCTGCCGCGGACGCACGGATCAGGTCTTTTTACCCGCGGGCAGACGCAAAGTCTCGGCGTTGTTACGTTGGGGACGCGTAAGGACGAACAGATGGTCGAGGCCCTGGACGGGCTTTCCTATAATAATTTTATGCTGCATTACAATTTTCCGTCGTTTAGCGTTGGCGAAACAAAACCCATGCGCGGGCCCGGGCGCCGGGAGATCGGGCATGGGGCTCTGGCCGCTAAAGCTTTACGGGCGGTCATGCCTCTCAAGGAAAAATTCCCTTACACGGTCCGTATCGTTTCCGAGATCCTGGAATCGAACGGCTCATCGAGTATGGCCAGTGTCTGTTCCGGATCATTGAGCTTGATGGACGCCGGTGTTCCGGTTTCCAGCGCGGTGGCCGGGATCTCCATCGGATTGGTCACCCGGGGAAAAGACTGGCGGCTATTGACCGATATCATGGGACTCGAAGATCATTTTGGCGATATGGACTTCAAGATAGCCGGGACGGATAAAGGTGTTACGGCCATCCAGTTAGATATCAAGATCAAGAATATCGCCCTGGAAATTCTGGAAAAAGGCATCGCGCAGGCCAAAGAGGCGCGGGTCATTATTCTCCAGAAGATGAACGCGGTGATCGCGCGGCCTAAAGATGACATCTCAAAATATGCGCCAAGAATAGTGATTGTGCAGATCCCTCCTGATAAAATAGGAGAAGTGATCGGCCCGGGAGGAAAGACGATCAAGAAGATCATCGAGGAAACCGGTGTCGAAAGCATCGACATTGAAGATGACGGCAGGGTCCTCATTGCTTCAACCGACACTGAATCGGCGCAAAAAGCCCTCCGTTATGTCAGCGGCTTGGTCGAAGTTCCCGTGATCGGGAAGATCTATGACGCCGAAGTCGTCAAAATCGCTAATTTTGGGGCATTCTGCGAATTCCTTCCCGGCAAACAGGGATTGGTCCACGTTTCAGAGCTCTCGGACAAATATGTGAAGGATGTCAATCAGGCTGTCAAGGTTGGCGACCGGTTCAAGGTCAAAGTCATCGAGGTCGACGAAATGAAACGGGTCAATCTGAGCAAAAAGCAGGCTGAAACGGCCGCCTCGCCAAGTCTTTAAGAAATTGGGCAGGCGAGCCTCCTCATTTTTCTCCTGATTTTCTTCCAAGTAAACATGGAAATGAGGAAAAATGACGGGAGTCCAACGTCAACGCGTAATTACACAGGAGTTCCCCGGCCCGTGTAAGACGTCCCCGCAATGAAACAGGAACATCTTAGTGAAATCAAGGCGATCATCATTCTGTCTTTTGGAATGATCCTGCTGGCGAGCCTCGTTTCTTTTGTTCCTGAAGATCTTCCGTGGTATACTTCGCATCCTAACGTTCCCGCCCATAATCTGGTGCGCATCACCGGTGCGTACATGGCGGGATCGCTTTTGTTCGTCTTCGGTTACAGCGCGTATCTTTTTGTCATTTGTCTGCTTTTTTGGGGCTGGAACAAATTTATGCTGCGCGGGCTGGTTTTTTCCTGGCCTAAAGCGCTAAGTTTTGTCGTTTTATTTTGCGTTTTAAGCGCCTTGGCCGGGATGATCGGCGCCCAGGAATCGAGTTTGCGCTTTCAACGATCCGGTCTCATCGGGTTCATGCTCTCGGATTTCTTTGTGCGCTATCTGGGTGTTGTCGGTTCCTATATTATTCTCGTGACGCTGGGTACGCTGTCGCTTATTCTTACCGGTGAAGTTCTGGTGGCCCCTTTATTCATGCGCGGCATCGATAAGGTCCGTGATTGGGGCGGTTCCTGGCGGACGATGGGTTCTTCGAGAAACATTTCCATGGGTTCTTTCCTGAAACAACCGCAGGCCAGCGCCGTGCGCAAACTTCAGGAAGAAGAGTTGAAGAAAGCATTGCGCGCGAAAGAAACTGTTGCTGATAAGAAAAATGGAGAGAAAAAAGAACCCGTTGTTCCTCCAGCCGCAGCCAAACCCGCGCAACCGCAGATCCATATCGTCCAGCCCCAGAAGCCGCAAAAGGAAGAAGATCTATCCACGCGTTACGAAGAGACGATCGTTGGAGAATATCGGATCCCTTCCCTGGACCTGCTGGAAGATCCGCCTTCGATCTCCCCGGGAAAACTGCAGAACACTTTAATGAACGGCGCCAAATTACTGGAAGAGACGCTGGCCAATTTCGGGGTTAACGCCGCCGTCGTCCATATCGAACGCGGGCCGGCCATCACTCGTTATGAATTAGAGCCCGCGCCAGGCGTAAAGGTGCAAAAATTTACGACTCTTTCTGATGACATCGCTTTGGCGATGCGCGCCACGACCGTGCGCGTCGTCGCGCCGATCCCGGGCAAGAATCGCGTCGGGATAGAAGTCCCCAACGCGGATTTTTCCACCGTTTATCTCAAAGAAGTCCTGGCCGGCGATGAATTCCGTTCTTCAAAATCGAAATTGACGTTATCGCTCGGCAAAGACATCGCGGGCAAGTCCATGGTCGCGGACCTGGTGGAAATGCCGCATTTGTTGATCGCGGGCACGACCGGGTCCGGCAAGACGGTATGCGTTAACGGTATTATCATGTCGATGATCTTGAATGCTTCGCCCGATGAAGTTAAATTCGTCATGATCGATCCCAAGATGGTCGAGTTGGCGCAGTATAACGACATCCCGCATCTGTTGTGTCCCGTGGTGACGGACTCTCAAAAGGCTTCCGCGGCGCTCAATTGGGTCGTGAGCGAAATGGAAACGCGTTACCGGGCGCTTTCGAAAGAAGGGGTGCGCAACCTGCAAGGGTACAACGCCCGCGGCCATAAAATGCCGTATATCGTCGTCATCATCGATGAGCTCGCCGATCTCATGCAGGTCTCGGCCAAGGCGGTGGAAAGCGCGATCACGCGCATCGCGCAGTTGTCGCGGGCGGTGGGAATTCACTTGATCCTGGCAACACAGCGGCCTTCCGTGGATGTCATCACGGGCGTCATCAAGGCCAATTTCCCGGCGCGCATTTCCTTTAAAGTGGTTTCCAAAGTCGATTCCCGCACGGTTCTGGACATGAACGGCGCCGAAAGTTTATTGGGCAAAGGCGACATGCTGTTTATCAAGCCCGGCGATGCCAAGCCGACGCGCGGGCAATGCAGTTTCGTCCGGGATGAGGAGATCCAGCGCGTCATCCGTTTTATCAGGGACCAGCAGGCTCCGACGTACGATGAAAGCATCACGAAACAGCAAAAAGGCGGGGGCGCCGGCGGAGGCGAAGATCAATCCGATGAATATTATGATGAGGCGGTCAAGCTCGTCATTGAATCCAACCAGGCTTCCGTGTCCATCCTGCAACGACGTTTACGTTTAGGTTATACCCGGGCGGCGCGTCTTATTGACATGATGGAACAAAACGGTATTGTTGGGCACTATGTGGGAAGTAAACCCAGGGATATTCTTGTTGACCGTGAACAATGGCTGTTAGAGAATATGAAAAAGAATTCTGAAGGAGAGGGGAAGGTTTAATATGGCTCCGGCAACAGCGCAAGGAACATTGTTGAAATCCACCAGGGATGCCCGCGGGATCTCTCTGCGGGTGGTGCATGAAGCCACCAAGATTCCGATGGACGTCCTGCGGGCCATCGAGGAAGGTTATACCGTCCGCACGCTTGCTCCGTTCTATCTTAAAGGGTTCATCAAGATGTACGCGGAATATCTGAAGATCAACGTCCAGGATATTCACATTGAGGAGAGAAAACAGGAACGCCCCGCCGTGTCTGTGTCTAAATCACGCGTCGCGCCGCCAACGCCGTCACCGGTAGAAACATTGGATCTCGAACAATGGTTCGCGGGTGTTTTTACTCATCGGCGCAAGCAGCAGATCGCCATTTTGGCGGTCGCGTTCATCGCCTTTTTCTTTTTGTTCAAGATCATTACTTTTTTTACGCATAATCGGCCCAAGCCGGTCGTTAAAGCGCAAATAAAAAAGGAAAAACCGGCCGTTGCCAGGAGCGCCTCGGTCGCTTCCGCCACGCCGGAGAAAAAGCCGCAGGCGAGTACCAGCGGCGTCAAGGCGTCCGAAACAACTGCCGTTGCTGTCAAAACGTCTCCTAAGACTACCTCGGCGCCGGTTCCCTCCCATCAGGCCGAGAGGCTCCCTCCCCGCGGGGAGCCTTTGGCTGCGGGAGGAGCCTTGGGCCAGGCCTCAGCGCCTACCGCGCAACTGGATAGAGAGATCATGCTGACCGTTCGGGCGAAAAAAGACAGCTGGCTGCGCGTTGAAGCGGATGGGGTCACCGTCTTTCAATCGGCGTTAACCCGCGGGAAATCGGAAACCTGGCTCGCCCATGAAAGAATCGAGATCTCCGGCAAGAACATGCAGCAGCTGGAATTTGAACTCAACGGCAAGCTGATCGGCGCTCTAAGCCGTCGGGATTATAAAGCCAAGAAGATCCTGATCACCCGAGAAGGACTCTCGGTCGTTCCCTGACCCGGTCAAGAAAGTTCCCGCCATGATCAGAACAACAAAAAATTTCAATCAAGAACGCGTTGCGCAGGGCCGCAAGGTCGGGGTCATCAATCTGGGTTGCGCCCGCAACCTGGTGGATTCGCAGACTATTCTTGGGAACCTCAAGCGTCAGGGGCACCGGATCACCACGGACATTGCCGGGGCCGATACGGTGGTCGTCAATACCTGCGCGTTTATTGAGGAGGCCAGGAAGGAGTCCGTCGATACTATCCTTGATTTGATCGAATTAAAGAAGCAGGGCAAACTCAAGAGAATCGTTGTCGCCGGATGCCTGGCCCAGCGTTACGGCAAGGAATTGTCCGAAGAGTTCAAGGAAGTGGACGCGATCCTCGGCGTGCAAAAGCTGGACCGCGAGAATATCCCGGCCCAGGTTTCAACCCTGAGCGAAGGCGAAGGGTTGACGCCGCGGCATTTCGCGTATGTGAAGATCTGCGAGAGCTGTTATAACCGCTGCAGTTTCTGTATTATTCCATCCATAAAAGGGAAATTCGTTTCCCGCAGTATCGAGTCCGTCGTGCGCGAGGTCAAAGGACTGGATGCGCAGGGTGTCAGGGAGATCAAGATCATTGGCCAAGACATCACCGCTTATGGAATGGATATTTACAAAGAAAAAGCGCTCGACCGGCTTTTAAAAGAGATCGTGGCGGTCACCCAAAACATCCGCTGGGTCCGTCTTTTGTACGCCTTTCCGGCGCATGTGACCGATGAGCTCATCGACACGATCTCCCGGGAAGAAAAGATCTGTAAATACATCGACATCCCGCTGCAGCATATCAGCGATCACTTGTTGCAGAGCATGAACCGGAGCATTACCACCCGGCAGACCATTGATCTGGTCAACAAGATCCGTGCCAAAATCCCCGGAGCGCATATCCGGACCAGTTTTGTCGTCGGACTTCCCGGTGAAACGGAAGAAAATTTCCAGGAATTGATGGATTTTGTCCGTGATACGTCTTTCGAACGGGTTGGCGCGTTCGTTTATTCCCGCGAGGAAGGCACCGCGGCTTACTCCATGCCGGAGCAAGTTCCGGATACTATCAAGAGGAAGCGATTGAATGCCCTGATGGCCTTGCAGCAGAAAATATCCCGGGATGTCCAGAAAAGTAAGATCGGCCGCAGGCTCGATGTCCTTATCGATGAAGCGCGGCAGGGAGAAGAGGGCATTTCCCTGGGACGCACGCAATACGACGCCCATGAAGTGGACGGCGTTGTGTACGTCCATTCGACGCGGAAATTAAACCCGGGGGACATTGTCCCGGTTGAGATAACCGATTCTTGCGAATACGATCTGGTTGGGAATGCGTTATGAGCCTGCCGAATCGGCTGACTATCGCCCGCATCTTTTTAACATTCGTTTTCATGCTCTTCGCCTTCCAGGACGGGCTCACTCCCAAGATCATCGCTCTCGCTGTTTTTCTGCTGGCTTCCTTTACGGATTTTTACGATGGATACTATGCCAAGAAATATAATTTGATCAGCGATTTCGGGAAACTGATGGATCCCATCGCGGACAAATTTCTCATCCTGACGGCGTTTTTTACGTTCACGGTCTTGCATCTTATCCAGGCATGGATGTTTGTGTCCATCCTGGCGCGCGAGGCGGGCGTGACCTTTATCCGTTTACGCGCGATGCGGCGGGGAAAAGTCCTGGCCGCGGAACAGGCCGGGAAGATAAAGACCGTACTGCAGATCGTTACCATTTCGATCATTTTGATCTTTATGGTCTTTGCCCAAACGAACCTTCCCGGGCATCGGTCCGCGTTTCTGGGTCAATTCCATCAATGGGTCATTGATCCCCTGATGTTTGTCGTCGTTGCCGTCACTTTATTTTCAGGTGCTTCTTTTTTGTGGAACAACCGCCGGTCGATATATGCGTGATCGTCTTTCCAGAGTGCTGGCCACGTTCTTTTTTATGGGGAATTTTCCGGTCGCTCCGGGGAGCCTGGCGAGCCTCGCAGGGACATTGCTGGCGATCTCCCTTCACGGGCATCCGGGAATCCACGTGTTTTTATTTCTGCTTATAACGTTTGCCGGGTTCGCGGTCAGCGGCCGCGTTGAGAAACTGCTCGGGCAGAAAGACCCGTCGTGCATTGTCATCGATGAGGTCAGCGGGGTTCTTCTCGCATTTTTCACGCTGCCTTTGACACCAGCGGTTATTGTAACGACATTTTTCCTGTTCCGCGCTTTTGATATGTTCAAGATCTATCCCGTGAATCGTTTCGAAGAACTTCCGGGAGCCGTCGGGATTATGGCTGACGATCTTTGGGCGGGATTCTATACCAACATCACCATGCAGCTCGCGTTGCGCTGGGCGGGGATCATCTAGCCGGGCTTGCTTTGGCTTAAGGGTTCGTAAACAGGTCCTTGCGGGGTCAATGTGCTTTTAAAAAGAGTGATCTGGCCGACGGATTGCTTGATACCGGACGGCACTGTAAATCCTTTGATTGCATCACAAAGTTGGGTAACATTTTTTAGCGCGCGTATTCGTCCGACGGTAATATGGGCCCGAAAATTCCGTTTTTCCTTTCTGAATCCGATATTCCCCAAGGCTGTTTCCAGGGACCCGGCCAATTGCCCCAGCTTTCCTTCCGTATCATCAAGACCTATCCAGACGACGCGCGGATGACGCAAGTCCGGAAAGACACCCGGCTGGGTCAAAGTCGTGTCAAAGAAACGCAGGTCCCGGCATGAATTCGCGAGCGTTTCCGTCACGGAGGGGATCATTTTTATTTTGACGTCGCCTAAAAATTTTAACGTCAAATGCGCGTTTTCTGGTTTGACCCAGGAGACATCACAGCCCAAAGGTTTGAGCCGCTCCTGAAAATTCCGGATGGTTTCTTTGATCTGGCCGCTGAGCTCAATGGCAATAAAGGCACGTATCGTTTCAGCCATAGTTATTGAGCTTTCCTTTTCCAACTTCAAATCTCCCGCCAGCGTCAAAGAAGCCCAAGGGAGATTTGAAGTTATATTTATTTATGAGGAAGCTCAATAAGACAGACATTCTTTCAGCAAGCGCAGGGCCTGCGTAACCGCTTTTTGTTTGATATTGATCCGATCCCCTTTAAAGCGGCATTGCAGGCACAAAGTTTCGGCGGGGACGCTGAGCGCGATATAGACCAATCCCGCCGGTTTGGTCTTGGTGGCTCCGCCCGGGCCGGCAATGCCCGTTATTCCGATGCCAAGATCGGTTTTATGGATTGCGCGCACGGAGCGCGCCATGGCTGCCGCGGTGTGCTTGCTCACGGCACCGTGTTGACGCAACATGCGGGAAGGGATATTCAGAAGCTTTTGTTTGGCCTTATTACTGTACGCGACCACCGCGGCTTCCAGGAATTTGGAGCTTCCGGAGATGTTCGTCAGCCGGTGGGTCAGCAATCCACCGGTGCAGGATTCAGCAATGGCGAGTCTTTTATGCCTGGCCATCAATAATCGGGCAACCGTCTTCTCAATCGACATAAATGCATTATAGGGGGGGACAAAACGCTTGACAAGAAATAACATTTAGAATATAGTACAACCATTCTTAACTCCTTACGGACACTGAAGCCCGAGATCGCATCTTGGGTTTTTTTGTATAACTAGCAATGATTACAACGGGTTAGAAAGGTTGGCCATGTTCAATAGCATCGCAGAAGTCCTGGAAGATCTTCGTGAAGGGAAAATGATCATCGTGATGGATGACGAGGGCCGTGAAAACGAAGGCGACCTTTTATGCGCGGTCGAGTTTATCACTCCGGAGAAGGTCAATTTTATGGCCAAAGAGGCCCGCGGCCTTATTTGCGTCCCGATGGAAGATGCTCGGCTTAAGGAACTGGAATTGCATCCGATGAAGATTGACCTTAACCACTGGCATCAAAAATGCGATACGGCCTGGACTATTTCGGTGGACGCGGCCAAAGGCATCACAACGGGTATTTCCGCGGCCGACCGCGCCCATACCGTCAAGGTACTGATCGACCCAAAGTCAAAACCGTCGGATTTTATTACGCCGGGACATCTTTTTCCTTTACGGGCCCTTAAAGGCGGTGTTCTGGTGCGCGCCGGTCACACTGAAGCCTCGGTCGATCTGACGAAACTGGGGGGGCTTTATCCGGCGGGGGTCATCTGCGAGATCATGAACGAAGACGGGACTATGGCCCGGACGACGGATCTCCTCGAATTTTCCAAAAAACACGGCCTGAAGATCTGTACCATCGACAGTCTCATTGAGTATCGCCGCAAATATGAAAAACTCATTGAACGTGTCGTGGAAACAAAATTGCCCACCGAATACGGTGAATTCACCATCGCCGCCTATCAGTCCAAGGTCGACGATTTCGTCCACATCGCCATGATCATGGGCAAGATCGACGAATCCGTTCCCATCCTGGTGCGCGTCCAGTCGGAATGCCTGACGGGGGATGTTTTTCATTCGCTGCGCTGCGATTGCAACGCGCAACTGGAAACCGCTTTTAAAACGATCAGCAAACACGGCACGGGGATCATCATTTATATGCGTCAGGAAGGAAGAGGCATCGGCCTGGTCAATAAACTCAAGGCCTACAATTTGCAGGACAAAGGGCTTGATACCGTCGAGGCCAATGAAGCGTTGGGATTCTCGCCGGACTTGCGTTATTACGGCATCGGCGCGCAGATCCTTGTTGACCTCGGCGTCAAACAGATCCGGCTCTTGACCAATAACCCGCGCAAGATCGTCGGCCTGGAAGGATATGGGTTGTCGGTCGCCGAACGGGTCCCTTTGAAGATCCCCCATAATCTGATCAATAAAGACTACCTGAAGACCAAAAAGGACAAATTAGGGCACCTGCTCTAGCCCTTCGATCCTTCGACTAACGCTCAGGATCGAACCACTAGATCCGTCCCGCAATTTTGAAATTCGACCTATGGTCACGACATTCGAAGGCAAACCCGGCGGCAGAGGGAAAAAAATCGGCATTGTAGTGGCGAAATTCAACGACTTCGTCACCCGGCGCTTGTTGGATGGATGCCTTAAGGAACTTTTCAAGCACGGTGTGCGTAAAGCGGATATCACCGTCGCGCGGGTGCCCGGATCCCTGGAAATTCCTCTTGTTGCCCTGCGGTTGGCGAAAAGGAGAAATATCCAGGCGGTCATTTGTCTTGGGGCCGTTATCCGCGGCGAGACCTCGCATTTTGATCTGGTGGCGAAAGGCGCCGCCGCGGGAATCGCCCACGCCGCGCTTGCCTCAGGCAAGCCGGTTATCTTTGGAGTCCTTGCCACCGACACCATCGAGCAGGCGAATAAACGTTCCGATGAGAAGAAAGACAATAAGGGACGTGATGCCGCGGTCGATGCCCTGGAGATGATCGATCTGATGGCACGGATCAAATAAAAAAATAGGGTTATGCCCTTGACTACCACTTCCAGCATACGATGGGCACGAAATCCTGTTGCACTGTTCATCAAAGGCATAACCCTATAAAAAAATATGCGTAAACGGACACTGGCCCGCGAATACACGTTAAAGATCCTTTATCAGGCCGAGATGACGCGCCGGGATATCCCCGCGGCTGCCCGGCAATTCTGGAAAGAACAGGACCCGCCGGATGAGAATGTCCTGGAATTCACGCGGCGTCTTATTGACGGTGTCGCGGCAAATCTCGCAACGATCGACGCCAAAATTTCTCTCTATGCCGCCAACTGGCAGTTAAAACGCATGGCGGTCATCGACCGCAATATTTTACGCATCGGCGTTTACGAACTTTTGCATACCCCCGACATCCCGCCCAAAGTCACCATCAACGAAGCCGTGGAATTGGCCAAGAAATACGGTGATCTCGAATCCGGTAAATTCGTTAATGGAATATTAGACAAGATCCACAAGACCGAAGCCGCGCCCAAAACCGCCCAACATGACGAAGTCGGCTGACCTCCACATCCACACCTATTATTCCGATGGGACCATGTCACCCGAAGAGGTTGTCGTGGATGCCCTGCATTGTGGCATACATTGTATCGCCATTACCGATCATGACACTGTCGACGGGATTTCTCCGGCCATCGAAGCGGCCCGGGGACATGACCTGGAAGTCCTGCCCGGCATTGAGCTCTCCACCGAGATAAACGGCAAAGACGTCCATATGCTCGGGTATTTGTTCAACTGGCAGGACGCTTCGTTGATCGGGCAGCTCCAAAAAATGCAGAACGCCCGCGCCGAGCGGATGAAAAAGATGATCCAAAAGCTCGAAGCGCTCGGCATTCATGACATTAGCTTTGAAGAGATCAGCGGATCCGCCAAGACCAGGGCGCTGGGCCGGCCGCATCTGGCCGCCGCGCTCGTTGAGAAAAAGATCGTCGGAAACATGAGAGCGGCCTTCGATAAATTTTTGGCGGAAGGGGCACCGGCCTATGTCCCCAAGTTCAAACAGACTCCCCAGGAGGCGATCAAGTTCATTAAAGGTCTTGGCGGTATCGTGGTTCTGGCCCATCCGATGTTGACTAATGCTGATGAATTGATTCCGGCTTTGGTCGAAGCCGGGTTAGGCGGATTGGAAGCGCATTATCCCAACTGTTCGGTTAATGTCATGAGTTTTTATGAAAATTTGGCCAGGAAACATCATCTGGTGATCACGGGCGGCTCCGACGCCCACGGCGCGGCCAAGAAACACACCTTTATCGGCAAGGTGAGGATCCCGTACGATCTGGTTGAGAAGTTAAAACAAGCAGTGAGTGATTAATGGTAAATAGTAAATGGTAAATTGTTCACCATTCACCATTCACCATTCACCATTCACCATTCACCATTCACTATTAACCGTTTACAAAAATGCCAGATAATCACTTCATGCAGATGGCGCTTGACCTGGCCGCGAAAGGCAAGGGGCATACCTCACCCAATCCGATGGTCGGGGCCGTGATCGTCAGAAAAAATCGGGTGATTGCGACCGGCTGGCATAAACGCTGCGGGGCGGACCACGCGGAGATCGTCGCGTTGAAGAAAGCCGGCGCGCGTTCCCGCGGGGCGAAATTATATGTGACGCTGGAACCGTGTTTTCATTACGGCCGTACGCCGCCGTGCGTTGATAAGGTCATCGCCAGCGGCATCCGGGAAGTGGTCATCGGTATGGTTGATCCCAATCCGTTGACGCGCGGGAAATCCATCATGAAACTGCGCCGCGCCGGCGTCAAAGTAAAGGTAGGAATTTTACGTCGGGAAGCGGGGCGGCTCAATGAAATTTTTATAAAATATATGCGCAGCCGGATGCCTTTTGTGGCCGCCAAATGCGCCCAGACGCTCGACGGCAAGATCGCCACCGCGGCCGGAGAATCCCAATGGATCACATCTTCGAAAACCCGTGATTACGCGCGTCGTATCCGGGATGAATTCGATGCGATCTGTGCCGGGGTCAACACCGTTTTGCGCGATGATCCGCGGCTTAACGGCGCGCGGAAAACAAAACGCTTGAAGAAGATCGTTCTGGATTCCTCTTTGAAAACGCCTTTGACGGCGCGTCTGTTTAAAGGTGTTCGGTCCGCGGATTGTATTATCGCCGTGACCCGCAAAGCTTCGCCCGCGAAGATAAAGCAGTTTCAGAACAAAGGTGTGCGCGTCATCATCTGCCCGGCAAAAGACGGCCGCGTCGACCTGAAATGGCTGTTAAAAGCGCTTGCCAAAGAAGAAATCACAAGTATTCTAATGGAGGGAGGGGCGCGTGTGATCGGCAGCGCGCTTAAAGATAAGCTGGTCGATAAACTGTATATTTACGTGGCGCCGAAGATCATCGGCGACCAGGACGCGTTAAGTTCGATCGTCGGGGTCGATACGGTCAATATCGGCCGGCCGATCCGGATTAAGGATCTTACCTCGCGCAATATCGGTCAGGACATTTTGCTTACAGGATATGTTTAACGGGATTGTGGAAGAGATCGGTATTGTGGACGCGCTCGAGCGGCGGAAAAATCTGTCGGTTTTGAAGGTGCGCGCCTGTAAAGTTTTGCAGGGAACGAAGCCGGGCGACAGCATCGCCGTTGAGGGTGTGTGCCTGACGGTTACGAAGAAAAAGAAAAATATCCTCGCCTTCGATATGATGCGCGAGACCGTGAACAAAACCTTGCTGGGCCAGTTGCGCCGCGGGGACAAGGTCAATCTGGAACGGGCGCTCAAAGCCGGCAGCCGCGTGAGTGGGCATTTTGTAACGGGGCACATCGATCGTGTCGGGCGCGTTGAACAAAGGATCGTTGAAGCGAATTATGAGGAATTGTCCATCCGGCTGCCCAAGGGTTTGGGCAAATACATCGTCCCCAAGGGATCGGTCGCGCTCGACGGTGTCAGCCTGACGGTGGGTAAGGTCAGTAAAGATCGCTTCAGTGTTTATCTGATCCCTTTTACCAGGCAGGTGACGACGCTGGGGGTAAAGAAAAAAGGCGATCCGGTCAATATCGAGACGGACATTTTGGCCAAGTACATTTTAAACAGCGTCAGAGGATAAAATGCGCAAGCGCGTCGTTATAACCGGTGTGGGCGTTTTGGCCGGCAACGGTAAGGGCAAAGAGGAATTTTATCAGTCGCTCAAAGACGGCAAGGTCGGCTACGCGCCGGTGACCTTGTTCGACCCGTCGGAGTTTTCGGTCAATATCGGCGCGGAAGTCAAAGATTTTGACGCCAAGAATTATTTCGGGCCCAAAGGGCTGCGGCTTTTGGACCGCAGTACCCGGCTTCTGGTGGCCGCCTCGAAGCTCGCCATTGCCGACAGCAAGTTTGTGATCACCAACAGAAATACCGAGAAGGTCGGCGTCTCGGTGGGGACGACGTTGGGAAGCCTCAAGAGCATTGCCGAATTCGACGAGGTCACGCTCAAGGAAGGCCCGCGCTACGTCAACCCCGCGCTTTTTCCCAACACCGTCATCAATTCTCCGGCGAGCCAGGTTAACATCTGGAACAATATCAAGGGGTTCAGCACGACCCTTTCCACGGGGTTCACCTCCGCCATCGACGCGTTGAGTTACGCCTGGGACATGATCCAGATCTACGACTGGGCCAAGATGATCTACGCCGGCAGCGTCGAGGAGATGTGCTCCCACACCTATTACGGCTTTTATACACTGAAGTTTCTCTCCGGCTCGAAAGAAGGGACATCCTTCGTCAACTGCCCGTTCGACAAACGGCGTAACGGCATCACCTTCGGCGAGGGGGCGTGTCTCTTGGCGATGGAAGAGCTTGCTCATGCCCGCAGGCGCCAGGCGCCGATCCAGGCCGAGGTGCTGGGCTTTGGGGATTATTTTGACCCGTTCCGGATCAATAAGTATAATCCCCGGGGCACGGGGGTCAAGGCGGCGATCCGCAACGCCCTGGAGGACGCGCGGGTTGACACGGATGAGATCGACTACATCTGCGCCAACGCCAATTCGACACAGGCCGCGGACAAGATCGAGACCGAGGCGATCAAGGAAGTGTTCGGCAAACGCGCTTATGAGATTCCCGTGAGCGCCGTCAAATCCATGACCGGGGAATGTTACAGCCTCTCCGGGGCGCTGGCGGCCGCCGCGTGCGTGGGCGCCATCAACGAGGATTTCATCCCCCCGACGGTGAATTATCAGGAAAAAGACCCGGACTGCGACCTGGATTATGTCCCCAACAAATCCCGTCCGGCGAAACTGAATAAAGTTTTGATCATCACCTTCGGCCCCAACGGCAGCAACAGCTGTATGGTGCTGGGGAGGTATCAGCCGTAATGCCGGAATTCAAGAACAAGGTGGCCATTGTTACCGGCGGCGCGCGCGGCATCGGCCGCGCCATCGTCGAGGCGTTGGCACAGCGCGGCTGCGATATCGCCTTTAATTACAGCAAAAGCCACGACGTGGCGCTGGAACTGGAGAAGGCCATCAAGGCCAAAGGCGTGCGCTGCAAGGCGGAATGTGTCGACATCAAGGATCTTGAGGACGTCAAAGAGTGGATCGCGCAGGTCAAGGAAGATTTCGGCCGTATCGATATTTTGGTCAACAACGCCGGCATCGTCATTGACAAGCCGCTGATGATGATGTCCCGCGAGGACTGGGACCAGGTGCTGGATACTAACCTCAACGGCATGTTCAACGCGGCCAAGGCGTGCATTGTCACCTTTATGAAGCAAAAAAGCGGGGACATCGTCAATATCTCCTCGGTGAGCGGCGTGATCGGCCTGCCCGGCCAGACGAATTATTCTTCCTCCAAGGGAGGCATGAACGCCTTTACCAAGGCGCTGGCCAAGGAAGTGGCCCGTTACGGGATCCGGGTCAACGCGGTCGCGCCGGGATTTATCGAAACGGAGATCCTGTCGCATTTTACCGAGGAGCAGAAAAAAGAGATCGCCGGCCGCGTCCCTTTGCAAAGGATCGGCACGCCGCGAGACGTGGCGAATTGCGTGGTATTTTTGTTAAGCAAAGGCGCGCACTATATGACCGGACAGATCGTCCAGGTCGACGGCGGCCTGGCGATGCGGTAAAATAGGATATGAAGAATTCCCCTCCCCTTGTGGGAGGGGAAAGGGGAGGGGGGGATTGAGAAAATCGTTAACGCCGGTTGCCCGAAAGTTGCGGAATGACCCTACAGAAGCTGAAAAACATCTCTGGTGTGTACTTCGTTCCAGGAATCTTGGCGTCAAATTCCGCAGACAAGCGATTATCGGTCCCTACATCGTTGATTTTGCATGTTTTGAAAAGAAATTGGTCATAGAAGTTGATGGTGGGCAGCATGCCCAGAGTCGGAAGGATATTCTGCGGGATGAATGGCTCAGCAAGCAGGGGTTTGAAGTTGTCAGGTTTTGGAACCATGATGTTCTTGAGAATCTGGATGGGGTATTCGAAAAGATCGAAGAACATTTGAAATCCCCCTCCCTAACCCTCCCCACAAGGGGGAGGGGATTCCGATTCTCACAACGGTTTAAAAACACAGAAGATCAACAGATGCGAAGTCAAGACTTTTGACATAGGGGTTATGTTATGGCCCAAAAGATTGTGAAGTTATGGTATGACCGGGAAGGGGATTATCCCGGATTTTTCGATAGAAAAATCCGCCTCAAGCGATAGCGAGAGGCCGCAAGGACAAACTCGACGAGAGTTTGTCCTGCTTTGCGGGTTCATTCGCCTTCACTTAATCATAGGGAAGGCGAATGAACAAATTTTGCGGCCGCATAATTTTGTGCGGCGAAAAATCCGGGATTACCTTGCAAGCCGAAAAAATCCTCGTTGGATTTTTTCGTGCAACCCCTTCGGGGCAAATTTTGCTATCGCAAAATTTGGGATTATCTGGAAGTCATGTTCGACCGGAAAGCGGGCTATTTCCGCGAGACCAAATCCGACCAGGTGATGGAAAAAGTGGACAAGGACGGCAATATCCTCGGATTTTCGATCCTTAAGGTCAGCAAGATCCGGCGAAAACCCCTGCAAGTGGCGTTAACATGAGTTTGAGAATTCTTAGGAGGCGCTATCGGCGGTGATGGGCCGGGTTGGCTGAGCGCGGCACCAGCAGTAACACCTCCGGATAACCGGATAACGTAAAGGAATTGATAAAATGAAGAAAACAATCTCCGGAGTTTTATTTTTCTTTTTTCTGGTCACGGCTGGTTATTGCCAGGAGAAAGAAGCATCGAAGTTGCCAGATTACAAAGCTCTTGCCGAGAAGTGCAAGAAGGCATCAAGTGTTGGGTGTTGTATGGCCTCGGTTCGAGCGATGGAGAAGGGGAAATATTTGCTTGATACGGGAAAATCATTTAATGATACAGCATGCCCAAGCGGGTATCAGTCCAATCGGCTGAGATGCATAGATAGTTATCGGTGGTGCATCCCGGTAAAGTCAACGTTGCAAAATAAGGAGTAGAAAGTGGGGAATAACGTGCCGGGCGCTTTGAAAAGGGACATAACACTTAACACCTGACACAAAATTGAACATGCCATCCAGACAGCTGGCGAAAAACACGTACCGGAAACTTCTCGACGATATCGCCGGGATCTATGCCGCGCCCCGCGCGGAGGCATCATAACAGAAACGGAGGCAGATGATGATTAAACCTCTTTTGATCCAGCGTTCCAAAGATGTCCTGGGAGGGACGCCCGTTTTTTCCGGGACGCGGGTTCCGGTGGGCACGCTCATTGATTATCTTGAGGCCGGAGATCGGCTGGATGACTTCTTGAAGGATTATCCGTCGGTCAGCCGCAAGCAGGCGCTCAATGTCCTGGAGCTGCTCAAAGAAAAGGTATTAACGAAGTGAAAATACTCCTTGATGAGTCTCTTCCCGTAAGACTCGCTCCTGAATTGCATGGACACAAGGTTGCCACAGTCATGCGGGAGGGCTGGACCGGCACAAAGAACGGTGAATTATTAAAGTTGGCGGCAGGCAAGTTTGATGTGTTTATCACGGCAGACCAAAATCTGCAGTATCAGGTGAACATGTTGCGGGCGAAGATCCCTATAATCATTCTTGCTGCTAAAACCAATCGACTGGCTGATTTGAAACCTTTGGCCCCCAAGATATTATTGGCGCTGCAGAATTTGAAAAAAGGAATAACCCGATTATCGTAGGTGAGGCACTCATTGAACATGCCATCCAGACAGCTGGCGAAAAATACGGATAACAAACGTCCCGGGCCATTTGAAAGGGTATAAGAGGGATTCCCGGATTTCAGGGGACGGCCCTTTGCGGGACCAGGGGAAATGAAGCCTTCTAAATTCCCCGCGTTAAGACGCGGGGTATCCAGGAAAGGCCTTATTCCCGAGGATGTCATCCCCGCCAAGAGGCGGGGTATGTGCCGAGGCAATAAATGATCAAGTTCGCAGATCATCATTTTGAACCAGAATTAAAATACAGCCGGCGCGAGCTGCGGAAGCTTTGCGAGAAGCATGACTTAAGGCTGGTTATTTTGCACGGCTCCCGCGTCCTGGGAAAGCTTCATAAGGAAAGTGACATCGACATCGGGATACTGGCCGGGGCCGGTTCTCCGGGGAAATGTATCTTTGATATCCAGGCTGATTTTACCGATCTTTTCGGTGAGCGCTGCGATCTGGTTATCTTAAATCACGCCGAAAGCATGATTGTTTATCAGGTCGCCGTCAAGGGGGCCGTGTTGTATGAATCGCGCAAGGGCCTGTTCGCCGATTACAAGACAACGGCCATTACGCGTTACCAGGACGCGCGAAAATTCCGCGCGCTGGAGAGGCAGTATCTTAAGGATGTGATTGAGAGGATGGGCAGACATGGTTGATAAAGACCTGGTTTACAGGAAACTGGCACGGCTTAACACATATCTTGAAAGGCTCGACCCGGTCGCGAAGAAAAGTCTCAAGGTGTATCTCAGTGAAGATTATTTAAGGTTTTCCACGGAACGTTTGATTCAGCTGGTCGTGGAATGCGCGACGGACATCAATAATCATGTGGTGGTGGAGACCCAAAACCGGCCGCCGGAGGATTACCGGACCTCTTTTGTTAAAGCCGCCGAAGTCGGTTTGATCACGCTGGAGTTGGCCAAGAAAATTCAGGGTTCCGCCGGCATGCGCAATATCCTGGTCCACGAGTATATGGATATCGACCATACGATGGTCTTCGCGGCCGTGCCCAAAACTTTAAAGTATTACCGCCAGTATTTGAAGCAGGTTAATCGTTTTCTCGAGAAAGCAGAGAGACGAATAGATTGAAATGTTAAAACGGAAACGGAGGGCCATCGCCGGTTTGACAAGATAAACGGCGGGCTGGGTTGGTTGCGCGCGGCACCAGCAGTAACACTTCCGGAAAACAGGATAACACGGATAACAGGTTTTCTTTACAAGGTTCTTTGTAGGTCATTTTGAGGGAGGAAGCCATGGGTAACGATTTGACTTTTGAAGCATTTGAAAAAGAGTGGTTAGTAGACATCAAATCCGGAAATCCGAACACAGTAGAGCTCGGCAGGCGATTTTCGAGAAAATTGGTAAGCCAGTGGCTTGATTTTGCGGAGGATATCGAATCTCCGGAGGACATAGTTTATTGCGATGGAACTGGTGACGGCGGTGTTGACATAGCGTACTTACAGAGAGGTGATGATTCTGAAGAAAACTCGAATGGGGGCGACACTTGGTATTTAGTCCAGAGCAAGTATGGAACTGCTTTTGCGGGGACGGAAACTTTATTAGAAGAAGCTCACAAACTTATTGATACCATTGACGGGAAGAGAAGCAGGCTTTCATCGCTGGCGGCGGGCCTTGTTGAGAGGCTTCAAACATTTCGTCAACAGGCATCCGAAAAGGACAAAATAGTCTTTGTTTATGCTACTCAAAAACCGCTCTCCGAAGATGAAAAACGAGTTCTTGAAGACATAAGAGCAATGGGCAAGAATCGTCTCGGAGTGATGTTTGAAACTGATGCTGTTAGCCTTGAGACGATTTATCACAGGACACTCGAAGAAGTTAGCCACGTAAAAAAGACTCGGGTGTCGATAACTGCTCATTTAGTCCCATCTGGGGAAGAAATGCTTGTTGGTTCAGTTGGTTTGGTTCAACTATTTGATTTTTTGAAAAAATATAAAGTAAGCACAGGTGATATCGATTTACTTTATGAAAAAAATGTAAGAAAATTTCTTGGTAATAGAAGAAAAGTAAATAAGGGAATTGAAAACACTCTTTTAACTAAGCCTGAAAGATTCGGGCTTTACAACAATGGGATTACAATCGTTGTTGAGGCGTTTCAAAAAATACCTAATAATACTACTGAGTATGAATTGACTGAACCTTTTGTGGTCAACGGTTGTCAGACAACAAGAACAATTTGGGAGGTATTATATAAGAAATTGGAAGCCGGAGGTACGGGGCAAAATCCTGAGTTGGAAGCATGGAAAAGAACTCTCGGAAAAGGTATTGTGGTGATCAAGATAGTGATCTTCCCCCGAAAAAGTGGACACAACGAAGAGTTGGTGGCAGTATGATAACCAGCTCAAAATCGGGAGGTGTCCAATGGAAGGGGAGAACGGAAAAAAGAAGCGATTTGACCGGGAATTCAAGGTTTCTGCGGTCAA
>JACROV010000079.1 GCA_016214285.1 Candidatus Omnitrophota bacterium
ATTTTACAGATTTTGAGCGTGACTATTTTCGAGAAAACGCCGATATCGCAAGCACTTACGAAAACTGATATCAATAAACAAAATGCTCAAAACGCTAACCAATTGACCTTGTTCAACTTATAATGGGACAGTCGTGATATATAAGCATATTTATGGAACTTGATGAAATAAAGAGAGTTAGATTAGAAAAGCTCAATAACCTTAGGGCTGAAGGGCTGGATCCTTATGCCGGCGGGTTTGTCCCGTCACATACAATTGCCCGGGCACTGGGAGCATTTAGTGATGGGCAAGAAGTCGCTTTAGCAGGAAGGCTTATCGCCAACCGCAGCCATGGAAAGGTTGCCTTTGCCGATATCCAGGATCAGACCGGCAAGATGCAGCTTTTTATCAAGGCGGACGCTTTTAACATCATCAAGGATCTGGATATTGGCGATATCATCGGCGTCAAGGGAGCATTATTTAAAACCAAGACGGGTCAAGAGAGCGTTCGCGTAGCTGAGATCCAGGTTTTATGTAAATCGTTGATGAGCCTGCCGGAGAAATGGCACGGGCTCAAGGACGTCGAGACCAGATACCGCCAAAGATACGTTGACCTGATCGTCAACAAGGAAGTCCGTGATCTGTTTATCAAGCGCAGTCAAATTATCCGTTATATTCGTTCTTTCCTGGATACGCGCGGCTTTCTGGAAGTGGAGACCCCGATGTTGCAGCAGATGGCCGGCGGCGCCCGGGGCAGGCCATTCAAGAGCTTGCATAACGCCTATAATATGGAAGTGTTCTTGCGCATCGCGCCGGAGTTGTATCTCAAGCGTTTGCTGGTCGGCGGTCTGGAACGAATTTATGAAATGAACCGCAATTTCCGCAATGAAGGAATTTCCACCCGGCATAATCCGGAATTTACGATGCTTGAAGTTTATCAGGCTTACGGGAATTACGAGGACATGATGAAGCTGACCGAAGATCTCATCAGCAGCCTGGTCAAGGAAGTCAACGGTTCGTACCAGGTCACGTATCAGGGCAAGACCATTGATTTTACCCCCCCGTGGGAACGCCGCTCATTCGTCAGGATCGTTGACGAAAAATTTGGCATAAAGCCTGAGGATGATGCCCAGGCAATGCTCGCGAAATTGGGCAAACACAAAGCGCATTCGATTAAAAAAGGAGATCGGTTGACGCGTTCCGGCGTTATGAAAATCGTCGAAGAAATGCTCGAGGAGGAAGAGATCGTTAACCCGGTGTTCTTCACGGAATATTTCACGTTCCTGTGTCCGCTGGCCAAGACGATGCCGAAAAACCCGGGCGTTTCCCAGCGATTTGAGGTTTTTATTGGCGGTCTGGAGATAGGCAACGCCTATTCCGAGTTAAATGATCCTATCGAACAGCGCAAAAGGCTTACGGAAGATCTGGAAGATGATGTGGAGACGGGCAACAGGAATGTCGATGAAGATTTTTTGCATGCCTTGGAATACGGGATGCCGCCGGCCGGCGGGCTGGGCATCGGGATCGATCGGCTGGTCATGCTTTTGACCGACGCGGCATCGATCCGGGACGTCATTTTATTCCCGCTTCTTAAACCTGCCTGACGCCTGCCTGCCGGACAGGCAGGGGCAGGCAGGGCAGTCAGGACAGAAGGGCATTGAACGTCAGATGAATTACGAGAACTGGATCAGTTACCGGTACATGATCGCGAGCAAGGGAAGATTTTTGACCTTTTTGAACGTGATCTCCGTGGGTGGTGTGGCCATCGGCGTGGCGGCTTTGATCGTGGTGACGGGTGTGATGACCGGGTTCGGAAATAACCTGCGCGAGAAGATCATCGGAACGACGCCACACATCATGGTCGAGGCGGACGGCGGGGTGCACGATTTTGCGGCGCTCCAGGAACGGATCAATGGGCTTGCCGGGGTTAAGGGTTCTTCCGCGTACATTCAGGGCAATGTTTTCCTGGAAAGCGCCAGCCAGGTGGTCGGTTTGGTGGTGCGCGGCATTCTCCCGGAAACGGAACAGAAAACGACGAACATTGATAAATATCTGGTTAAAGGTGATTTTAAGGGTCTGGATGCCGACGGTGTTATTGTCGGCAGTGAGCTCGCCAGGTATTTCGGATATTCACTGGGTGATACGATCAATCTGATCGCGCCGGGTTCGGGGATCGCGGGAACGGGTTGGCGCCACGAATTAAAGATAACCGGTATTTTTACGACGGGCATGGTGGATTACGACACGAACCTGATCATCGTGCATCTTAAAAAAGCCCAGCAGATATTCCATTTGCCTGAGAACACGGCGACCGGCATCGGCGTCAGGGTCGATAATCCCAACAAGGTCGATTCTATCCAGGGTGCTATCCACGGCCTGATCGGCTATGGATTCGTCGTCAAGACGTGGATCGACATGAACCGTAACCTCTTTGACGCCCTGATCCTTGAAAAGTGGGGGCTGTTCCTCATTTTGACGCTGATGGTGGTGGTCGCGTCGTTTAATATCATCAGTACCCTGATCGTGACGGTCACAAGCAAAGTGCATGATATCGGGATATTGCAATCCATCGGCGTACCTAAAAGCGCGATAAGAAGGATTTTTACCAAACAGGGAGTTTTTATAGGGTCTTTAGGCACGCTTTTGGGAGTTTTAGGCGGCGTGGGCCTGAGCTATGTTTTAAGGACCTATGTCCAGGTTCCTAAAGAAATTTATTCTATTGATCATGTGCCGGTCGAGCTGCAGCTTTCTGATATGCTGGCGATTATTACCGCCGCGATGGTGATCAGTTTCCTGGCAACGATCTACCCGGCGGCGAAGGCGGCGAACCTGCAGCCGGTGGAAGCGCTACGATATGAATAGCAAGGGGTTATTGCTTGAGGCGGTCAACATCCATAAATCATATCGCAGTGCCGACGCCACGTTGCATGTTTTAAAAGGCATTGACGTTGGAATCGCGGATGGCGAGATTGTTTCGATGGTCGGGCCATCGGGGGCTGGGAAATCGACCCTGCTCCATATCCTCGGCGGGCTGGATGTTCCCGAAAAAGGCACCGTGACGCTGCAGGGCGAGGATATTTACAGTCTTAACGATGCCAAGCGGGCGAAGATCAGAAACGGCAAGATAGGATTTATTTTTCAGTTCTATCATTTGATCCAGGAATTTACGGCCCTGGAGAACGTTTTGCTGCCGGCGTTGATCAAATCCGATGAACGCGACAGCACCCGGTTGGCATCGAAGGGCAAGGCTCTTTTAAAACAGGTGGGTTTGGAAAAACGCTCCGCGCACAAGCCGTATCAATTATCGGGCGGCGAGCAGCAGCGCGTGGCGATCGCCCGGGCGCTGATCAATCAGCCTGCGATTATTTTTTGCGATGAACCCACGGGGAACCTGGATTCGCAGACGGGCAAGGAGATCATCGGGCTTTTAAAGGATTTGAATACGCACAACAGCCAGACTTTTGTGATCGTCACGCATGATAAAGAGATCGCCCGGTTGAGCCATCGGACGATCCATATGCAGGACGGACGATTGGTCTGAAGTCGGGACGGGTTTGAAACCCGTCCCGACAAACCAAGGGGTTCTTATGAAGATCTATATCAATGGTAAATTTTTTTCCCGCAAAGACGCGAAGGTGTCCGTCTTCGACCACGGGCTCCTCTATGGCGACGGGGTATTTGAAGGTATCCGGTCCTACAAAAGGTGCGTGTTCAAACTGCAAGAACATATCGACCGTCTTTATGAGACGGCCCACACGCTGATGATCCAGGTCCCGTCGACCAAGGATCAGTTGATGGCGGCGATCACGGCCACGTTAAAGAAGAATAATATCAGCGACGGTTACATCCGGGTCATTGTCACGCGCGGCGAAGGGGACCTGGGGCTGGATCCGCGTAAATGTTACGGTAAGCCCAACGTGATCGTTATCACGGACAAGATCACCCTTTATGCCAGGGAACTGTATGACAAAGGCATGGCAATTATCACGGTGCCCACTGTGCGTAATAACCCCGAAGCGCTTAACCCGCGGCTAAAATCGCTCAATTATCTCAATAATATCCTCGCCAAGATCGAGGCGAACAATTCCGGATATGCCGAGGCGATCATGCTGGACCATCAGGGGTTCGTGGCCGAATGCACGGGAGACAATATTTTTATCGTCAAGCACGGCGTGTTGTCCACGCCCAGCCAGGGGCGGTTGCAGGGGATCACGCGCGATACGGTGATGGCACTGGCCAAAAGCAGCAAGATCACCACGGAAGAGCGGTTCATCACCCGCCATGAGGTGTACACGGCGGATGAGTGCTTCTTGACCGGAACGGCCGCCGAGATCATCCCGGTCGTTAAGGTCGACGGCCGGACGATCGGTACGGGCGAGCCCGGCGCGGTGACACTCAAAATAATGAAGATGTTCCGGGCACTGACGGGCCAAAGCGGCGTTAAGTATTAAAGTACGAAGCACGAAATCCGAAATACGAAACAATAATTAAAATTAGAAATTCAAATAGTTAAACCGTTTTGAGCATTTGGATTTTTGATTTTGAATTTGTTTCGAGTTTCGTGCTTCGGATTTCGAATTTACTAAGAGGTAAGGTCGTTATGATGTGCGATATTTGCGGCAAGAAGAAAGCGACGGTCCACCTGACGGAGATCGTCGATGAACAGATGTCGGAGATGCATCTGTGCGAGGAGTGCGCGCGCCAGAAAAGCGTCCAGATGGAGCAGCAGTTCGGTCTGGCGGACCTTCTGGCGGGGCTGGCCGATTTCGGCAAGACCGTCGGCGGCGAGGCCGAAAAGGTCGACCTGCAATGCCCAAACTGCGGCATGACCTACGAGGAATTCCGGAAATTCGGCCGTCTGGGATGCAGCGAATGTTACGAGGCCTTTAAGATGTATCTGACAACACTTCTTAAAAAGATCCACGGCTCCAACCAGCATTTGGGGAAAACCCCGGCGCGGATGCCGCAGGCGGAGAAAAAGCGCATCGAAAGCCTTCAGGATCTGAGGAATCAGTTGATGCAGGCCATCCAGATGGAGGATTTCGAGAAGGCCGCGCAGTTGCGCGACAAGATACGGGAAGTAGAGAAGACCGAGAAGAACGAGAACGAGAAAAAAGAAAAAAAGAAATGAGCCCTTCGACGCGTCCGCCAAAGGCGGACTTGCTCAGGGCGGGTACTGAGCGGAGTCGAAGTGTGAGCCCTTATGGAATTCAACGACTTTATACATAGCACCGGGCAGTGGTTAATGGGCACCGGCACCAACGCCAACATCGTGATGTCCTCGCGCGTCCGTCTGGCGCGTAATTTGGCCAAGAAACCGTTTACGAATAAAGCCAGAAGAAAAGAACTCCTTGAGGTCATGGACTCTATCCAGTCGGCCATGCAGACAATCGATTATTTTAAGAATTCGCTCTTCGTCAAGATCAGCGAACTGGATAACGTGGACAAGCAGTTCCTGATCGAACGGCATTTGATGAGCCATGAGCACGCCGCCAACCCCGAAGGCAAGGCCCTGGTCGTTTCCAAGGAAGAGGTCCTTTCGGTCATGATCAACGAAGAAGATCACATGCGCATCCAGGTGCTCAAATCCGGTTTTGACCTGGATGAGACGTGGAAGATCGCTGACGCCATCGATGACAGCCTTGCCCAGAAATTGGATTTTGCCTATTCCAGTAATTGGGGATACCTGACCGCCTGCCCCACGAACACGGGTACCGCGATGCGCGGGTCCGTGATGCTGCATTTGCCGGCGCTGGTTATGACCAAACAGATCAACAAGGTTATGAACGCCATTTCGAAGCTTAATTTTGCCTCGCGGGGGTTTTACGGCGAGGGAACGCAGGCGAGCGGAAATTTTTATCAGATATCCAACCAGGTCTCGATGGGCCACAGCGAGCAGGACGTCATCCAGAACATCCATGGTCTTATCTGCCAGGTCATCGAGCAGGAGGAGCAGGCCCGGCAGGCGCTGATCTTGCAGAACCGCCCCGTCCTGGAAGACAAGATCTTCCGCTCGTACGGGGTTTTACGCAACGCCCATATCATCTCGAGCCAGGAAACGGTGGAGCTGCTGTCGATGGTGCGCTTAGGCATTGATCTTAATATCATCAAGGACGTCGACCGTCACGCCATCAATGAGTTGTTTTTGATGATCCAGCCGGCCCATCTGCAGAAGCTCGATGGGAAGAAATTGTCGGCGGCCGAACGGGATACCAAAAGGGCCAGTCTTATACGTGAAAAATTAGGAGGATAGTATCATGTTCAACAGATTTACGGAAAGAGCACGGAAAGTGATCGTCTACGCCAAAGAAGAAGCGCGGCGTTTCAATCATGATTATATCGGCACGGAACATCTTTTGCTGGGGCTGGTGCGCGAAGGCGAAGGTGTCGCGGCGGCCGTTTTGCAGAAACTGGGTATTGACCTGGAGACCATCCGCATCGAAGTCGAAAAAATGGTCCAGCCGGGCCCGCAGACGCAGGTGCTGGGAGACATTCCTTTTACACCGCGTTCCAAGAAGGCGCTGGAACTTTCCGCCGAGGAAGCGAGGGCGTTGGGACACAATTATATCGGTACTGAGCATCTTCTTTTGGGATTGGTCAAGGAAGGTGAAGGCATGGCGTACCGTGTCCTGTTGAATTTAGGGTTGGATCTGGCAAAGCTGCGTAACGAAGTGATGGAATTGCTGGGCTCCGGTGTCCCCGGCTATGGCACGCAGGAACCGACCAAGTCTGATAAAACGCCCGCCATCGACGCGTACGGCCGTAATCTCAATAAACTGGCGAAGGAAGGGAAGCTCGATCCGGTGATCGGACGCAAGGAAGAGATCGAGCGTATCTTGCAGATCTTGTGCCGGCGCACCAAAAATAATCCTGTCCTGCTGGGAGAAGCCGGCGTCGGGAAAACGGCTATCGTTGAGGGACTTGCCCAATTGATCGTTAACGGCGATGTCCCGGAAGTGTTGCGCGACAAGACGATCGTCGTCCTGGACCTGGCCCTGATGATCGCGGGGACCAAATACCGCGGGCAGTTCGAAGAGCGCATTAAAGCGGTGATGGATGAGATCAAGCGGTCCGGAAAACTTATTTTGTTCATCGATGAGTTGCATACCTTGGTCGGCGCAGGTGCCGCCGAGGGCGCTATCGACGCGGCCAATATCCTCAAACCCGCTCTCTCGCGCGGGGAGATCCAGTGCATCGGCGCGACGACCCTGGATGAATACCGTAAACACATCGAGAAAGATGCCGCGCTCGAGCGCCGCTTCCAGACGATCATGGTCGAACCTCCTTCAGTGGAGGAGGCCATTCAGATCCTTAAGGGCCTGCGTGATAAATACGAGGCGCATCACCGCGTGAAATTTTCCGATGAATCCCTCGACGCGTCCGTGCGGCTTTCGGACCGTTATATCTCCGGCCGGGCGCTGCCTGATAAGGCCGTGGATATTCTCGATGAGGCCGGGGCACGGGCGCGCTTGAACGTGATGGTCGTTCCCGACGGGATGAAAGAACTGGAAGAGAAGATCGAGTCGCTTAAAAAGGAAAAAGAATCGTATATCAAAAGTCAGGATTTCGAAAAGGCCGCGCACATGCGTGATGTGGAGCGCGAAACGCGCACCAAGCTTGAAGAGATCAAAAAGAAATGGTCGGAGGAACGCGACAATGCGACACTTGTTATAGGTTATGAAGAGGTGGCCAGGGTCGTTTCCCAGTGGACGAAAATACCGCTGATCCAGCTGGAAGAGGAAGAAACCAAGAAGCTGCTGAAAATGGAAGATCATCTGCGCAAGGTCGTCGTCGGGCAGGAAGAGCCGATCAGCGCGATCGCCCGCGCGGTGCGGCGTTCCCGCGCGGGGATCAAGAATCCGCGCCGGCCTATTGGTTCGTTCATCTTCCTGGGACCGACGGGGGTCGGAAAGACATTGCTGGCGCAGGCCTTGGCGGAATTCATGTTCGGCAGCAAGGATTCCCTCGTGCAGATCGATATGTCCGAGTACATGGACAAGTTCAACGTGTCGCGTCTGATCGGCGCTCCGCCGGGGTACGTGGGATATGAAGAAGGGGGACAACTGACCGAGAAAGTGCGGCGCAAACCTTATTCGGTGGTTTTGCTCGACGAGATCGAAAAAGCGCATCCGGACGTTTTTAACATCCTCCTGCAGGTTTTCGAGGAGGGGCGCTTGACGGACAGCCTCAGCAGGAAGGTAGATTTTCGCAATACGATCATCCTGATGACCTCCAACGTCGGCGCGGATATGTTGCGTAAACAAGGATCGCTGGGATTTGTTGCCCAGAAAGAGGAAGTCACTTACGAACACATGAAAGACCGCCTTTTGGAAGAGGTCAAGAAAACGTTTAAACCTGAATTCTTGAACCGGGTCGATGACATTATCGTCTTTAAGTCGCTGACCAAGGAGAATCTTCATGATATCGTTGAGCTGGAGATCGCCGATGTGGTCAAGCGTCTAAAGGACAGGCAGATCGAAATGGAATTGACCAAAGACGCCATCGAGCTTCTCGTTGAAAAAGGTTTCGATCCGGTTTACGGGGCCAGACCGCTCAAAAGGACGATCCAGCGGCTTCTCGAAGACCCTATGGCGGAAGAGCTCCTTGTCGGTCGTTTTAAGGAAGGAAGCAAGGTTAAGGTCAGCCGTAAAGATGAGCAGTTTGTTTTTGTGTGATGTGCCCATAGGAGAGGCAGGAGCTTCATGAGAGCAAAAGTTTTGGTGGCGGGGTGTGTCTTTGCCCTGCTTTTTGTTCCTTGTGCTTTTGCCAATGTCGTGGCCACCTTTTACGGACAGGTCGATTTTGCTCAAAAACAGTTTGACGTTACTTTGGATTTTTCCCATCTCCCGGGAAGCCCGCCTTTGGAAAACAAACAGTCATCGGTTGCCATCAGCGGCGCGAAAGTTTCCGATAAAGATTATCGTTTTTCCCTCAACATCGATCACCTCCGAACGCCCATCTGGAACCTTTTAAGCAAGATCGAAAGTTCCATTGAAGTTGACCCGCAAGCCGTTGGTAAAAGCGCGCCTATGGTGCGCGGCGAGATCTGGAGCCAAAATTCTCTTATCGACTATAAGCCTGTCCGCGAATTGACCGGTCATTTCGAGATCAAGGACAGTCAATTATTGCTGGAATCTTTGTCTTTCGGGAACCTGAGCTGCCAGGGATCGCTGGATCTGGTCTATCCTTACAAGATGGACATGAAGGTTTTGCTGCATGACGTCGCGATGGAAGATTTCCTGAATTTTTGGGCCGGGAATAAAGGATATAAATCTTCTGGCACCGTTTCCGGCGAGATCGGCGTCTCAGGCACGTGGAGCCGGATCGGCCTAAAGGGCAGTCTGGAAAGTCACGACGGATATGTTGAACAGTTGGAGTATAACAGCCTCCATCTTAACGTCCAGGGCGTTTATCCGCAGTTGAGCATCGGGCAATCTACGATCTCCAAGGCGGATGGGGTGAGTTTTGCCTTCAGCGGGCCCGTCGATCTAAGCGATCAGGAGAATTTTACAAGGCAGATCGGCGCGCTGGTCCTTTCGCCGCTGGTGAGCGATTCGTCCTCCGAAAGGGAATGGACGATCAAACGATTGAATCAGCCTAATTCGGGGGCGACGGAGATCAAATATCTTTTGCGCAAAGAGGACAAATCCGACGGCGCCTCCGGTATGTTGGGCGTTCAACGAACAATGAGTTTTTAACTTTGGCTCTTCATTATGTGGAATTATTTTAAATCATTTCCAGGGGGCGCGGTTTCCCGGCTGGTTCTTTATATCGGGGAGATCGCGGTTCTTTTCGGACAAACCGTTTATTTGTGTTTCGTCCCGCCGTTTAAGGGTGAACGGGTCCTTATTCAATCCAAACAGATAGGCCCGGGCAGCTTTTTTATTTCAGCGCTGGTCGCGTTTTTTATCGGAATGATCATGGCCCTGCAGATGGCGTACCAGATGACCAAGCTGTCCGCGGAGATCTATATCCCCAACGTCATCGCGGTCTCATTGACCCGGGAACTCGCCCCCGTTTTGACGGCGCTCATCGTCGCCGGCCGCGTCGGGGCCGGCATTACGGCGGAATTAGGATCCATGACGGTCACTGAACAAGTCGAGGCCCTCAAGGCGTTTGCCGTCAACCCGATCAAATATCTCGTCGTGCCGCGATTTTTGGCGCTTATTGTGATGCTGCCGATGTTGAGCATTTTCGCGGACTTGATCGGGATCATGGGCGGATTCGTCATCTGTGTGACCAAGCTTTATATCAGTCCGGCATTGTATTTTACGATGATCGCCGAATCACTGGCGATCAAGGATGTCATGACGGGGTTGTTCAAGACGATCTTCTTCGGCGCTATTATCGCGCTGGTGGGGTGCCACCAGGGATTGAACGTCAGAAGCGGCGCGGAAGGGGTGGGAAGGGCGACCACGATCTCGGTCGTGGCTTCGTTTATTTTGATCATCGTGGTCGATTGTTTGTTCACAACTTTTTTTTATTTCGTATTGCACGTATAATGATCGAGATAGCGCATTTGCACAAATCGTTCGGCAACCACGTCATCCTCAATGACTTGAATCTCACGATCAAGGAAGGGGAGACGAAGGTCATCATCGGCCGTTCGGGAACCGGGAAAAGCGTTCTTTTGAAGAACATCATCGGGATCCTGCGCCCCGATTTTGGCTCGATCAAAATCAGCGGCACGGAAGTCACAACCCTTAATGAGCGCGATTACAATAAGATCCGCATGCAGATGGGGATGGTGTTTCAGGGCGGGGCCCTGTTCGATTCGATGAACGTCGCCGAGAACGTGGCGTTCGTCCTGGATGAATTCATGAGCGTGGACAAAAAAACGGTCCGGGCGAAGGTTGAGCGGTGCTTGGGGATGGTGGGCTTATCCGGTATCGAAGAAATGATGCCGTCGGAATTAAGCGGCGGGATGAAAAAGCGTGTGAGTCTGGCAAGAGTTTTGTGCATGGAACCGCGGATCATTTTTTATGACGAACCGACGACCGGAGTTGACCCCATCACATCTGATGTCATCAACAACTTGATCGTTGATCTGCGCCATAAGCTTAAAGTGACCTCGATCGTGGTCACGCATGACATGAATTCGGCGTATAAAGTGGCCGATAACATCGCGATGCTCTATCACGGGCAGGTGGTGGCCGAAGGGACGCCGCAAGAAATTCAGAGCACGAAACATCCGGTCGTCAAGCAGTTCATCAACGGCGAGGCTAGGGGCCCTATTACGGAAAACGAAAACCTGATTTTTGGATACACAGACTAACAAACGTAACAAACGGAGATCTATATGCCCAAAGAAAAGAGTCTCGAATTCAAAGTTGGTTTTTTTGTCCTGCTTGCGTTGATCGGTTTGGCAGTTTTTATATTTTCCATCACAGACTCCCCGATTTTTGAGGGGGGCAAGACGCTCAAGGCGGTTTTTAATTTCGCCAACGGCTTGAAAAAAAGCGCGCCGGTGCGTATCGCCGGGGTGGATCAGGGGATCGTTAAAGAGATCAAATTGTTTTTTGACCCGCATGTCCGCAAGGCCAAGGCCGAGATCGTGCTTTGGGTGAAAAAAGACGTCCAGATCCCCCAAGATTCTACCATTATGATCAACCAACTGGGGTTGATGGGTGAAAAGTACATCGAGATCACGCCGGGAGCGGACACCCGGGAATTCCTTCAGGAGGGACAGGTGATGGTGGGCATCGACCCCATCGCCCAGGAAGCGATCGCCCAGAAGGTCATGGAAGTTGCTTCCGGTCTCGATAAAATGATCAGCGATGAGAAAACAAAGAATTCGATCAGCGCCACTCTGGAGAACTTGAGCCTGGTGACCGGGAATTTAAGAGATATTACCTCAAGCGTCAAGGACGGTAAAGGGACCTTGGGCAGGATCCTTTACGACGAGCGGTTGTATGATGATCTGCAGGGGCTCACCGCGGATTTGAAAACGAATCCCTGGAAACTTTTATACCGGCCGAAGAAATAGGATTTTTTCGAAAAATGAAGACCAAAACACTTTTTGTCTGCCAGAACTGCGGTACCCAATCTCCCAAGTGGGTCGGACGATGTCCGGGCTGCCAGACCTGGAATACGTTCGTCGAGGAAACCGCGCCTTCGGCTATCGAAGAAAGAACGGGGATCGTTTTTAAGGACGAGCCGGTCCTTCTCAATGAAATTTCCACGGAACAAAAAGAGCGCTGGACGACGGGCATCAGCGAGTTCGACCGTGTTGTCGGCGGCGGCATCGTGCAGGGTTCGGTGACGCTCATCGGCGGCGATCCGGGAATAGGCAAGTCGACCCTTTCTCTGCAGGTCGCCTCGGCATTAAGTCAAAAGGGCCTCAAGATCCTTTATGTCAGCGGTGAGGAATCCGTCCAGCAAACCCGTCTGCGCGCCCAGCGTCTGGGAGCCGGGGCCAACAAATCTTTATATATCGTCAACCAGGTCGATCTCGATACAATTGTGGGTTATATCGAGAAAATGGCGCCGGAGGTCGTGGTTGTTGACTCCATCCAGGTTTTGTACAGCGCAGAGATCTCATCTTCCCCGGGAAGTGTTAGTCAGGTGCGGGATTGCGCGGCCATCTTGACCCATTTGGTCAAGATCAAAGGCATTTCCCTGTTTATTATCGGCCACGTCACCAAAGATGGAATGCTCGCCGGCCCGCGGGTGCTGGAGCATATCGTTGATACGGTCCTGTATTTTGAGGGCGAGCGGTATTCGATGTACCGGGTGCTGCGCGCGACCAAGAACAGGTTCGGGTCGACCAACGAGATCGGCGTTTTCGAAATGGCCTCGGCCGGCTTGATCGAGGTTTCCAACCCGTCGGAAATATTTTTGTCCGAACGCCCGCACGATAGTTCAGGGTCGGTCGTGGTGCCTATTATCGAAGGAACGCGTCCGTTCCTGGTGGAGATCCAGGGACTGATCAGCCGTTCGAACTTCGGCATGGTCCGCCAAAAGGCGCAAGGGTTCGACGCCAACCGTTTGGCCATGCTCGTTGCTGTTTTAGAGAAACGCTTGGATCTTAATTTGCAGGATAAGGATATTTTTTTGAACGTCGTTGGCGGTGTCAGGCTGATGGACCCGGCGGCGGATCTGGGGGTCGTGATCGCGGTAGCTTCCGCTTTGCTGGATAAACCGGTCGCGTTCGATACGGTCATTCTGGGAGAAGTCGGGCTTTCGGCGGAGGTGCGCAGCGTCCCGCAGATGGCCGTGCGTGTCCAGGAAGCCCAGAAGCTGGGGTTCAAGCGCTGCATTGTTCCGCAAAACAATTTGAAGATGAACAAGGAATTGGACGTCCGCGCGATAAAGATCATCGGTGTGGAAACGGTCAGGCAGGCGCTGGAGGAGCTGACATAATAATAGTTCGTTGGGTTTGCAGGGTTGATTGAGTTTGTTGGGTTGGTAAAACACAACAAACCCAATGGACACAATAAACCCAATCAACTTACCTGGAGTTCTTTATGACATTACTGTTCATCCGCAGCCTGTTCGTGATTATGAGCGGGGTCGTCGGGTATTACATTGGCATGCTCGTCCAGTATCCGCTTTTGGGAACGGAGCTGGGCTGTTTGGGCGGTTTGACCATTATTTTCATTGAGCACCGGTTGCAGCGCGTTTCGGTGAAGGGTTTATCGAGCATGGTTTTCGGCCTGCTCTTAGGTATCTTCATGGCCAAATTGCTCTCTGATATTATTGCCTTGCTGCCGCTGGGGGAATTTGTCCATTCCATTTTACGGGTCGTGTTGACGCTGGTCTTTTCTTATTTCGGGGCGGTCATGGCGCTGCGCGGCAAGGATGAATTCAACGTGATCATCCCTTACGTGCGCTTCAAGCGCCAGGATGTGCGCGGCGAGGACGTCTTGCTCGACACCAGCGCCATCATCGACGGCAGGGTTGTCGATATTTGCAAAACGAACTTTCTGACGGGGCGGCTCGTCGTGCCCCGCTGTGTCCTTCAGGAATTGCAAAAGATCTCCGATTCCGCCGATGACATCAAACGCGAACGCGGCCGGCGCGGCATGGAATTGCTGCGTCATATGCAAAAAGATTCCAGGATCGAGATCCATGTCCACGAAGAGGATTTGCCGGATATCGACAATGTGGATGAGAAGCTGGTCAAGCTCGCCCGGATGATGGATGCGCGTATTTGCACGACGGATTTTAATTTGGGCCGCATCGCCGTATTGCAGGGGGTTGAAGTTTTAAACATCCATGAACTGGTCAACGCGGTGAAATCCGTTGTCCTGACCGGGGAGAGGCTGGAGGTGAGGCTGGTGCGGGAAGGCAAAGAACCCGGCCAGGCCGTCGCCTTTCTGGAGGACGGCACGATGATCGTGGTCGGCGACGCCCAGAAATTGATCGGCAAAAAAGTCACCGTCGCCGTGACCTCGGTTTTACAGACGCAGGCCGGTAAAATGATCTTCGCCAGGCTTCCGATAGGCTCCCTTCGGCCAAAGGCTCCTCCCCCTCGGGGGACCTCTGGCCGCGGGGAGGAGGAGAAATGACAACAAAAGCCATTATTGCCGCGGGCGGTTTGGGAACGCGTTTAAAGACGATCCACCCAAAGCCGCTGGTCATGCTCAACGGTAAACCGCTTCTTGCCTACAGCGTTGAGGTCTTCGACAAATTCCCCTTGATCGACGGTATTATTATCGTTACGCATGAATACCATGTCCTGGACGTGGAGGACGTGGTCCGGCATTATAACCTTCAGAAAATAGAGCGTATCGTCATCGGCGGCGAAACGCGTTCGGCCTCCGTTTATAACGGCCTGCGCGAAGCCGGGGAGAAGACGGATATCGTGGTCATCCACGACGGGGCCAGACCGCTCATCAAGGCCCAGACGATCCAGAAGGCCATTGAGCAATGTAAAATTCACGGGGCGGCCGTCGTCGGTGTTAAGGTCAAGCCCACGATCAAGAGGGTCGATCCTCTGAGTTTATTTGTGCGCGAGACATTGAACCGCGGCGAACTTTGGGAGATCCAGACTCCGCAGGTATTTAACCGTGAGCTTCTTTTAAAAGCTTATGCCCAAAAGGGTGCTGAAGATCCCACCGATGACGCTGGCCTGGTCGAGCGTATGGGTGTTCCGGTCAAGGTCGTTGAGGGCGATTATGAGAATATCAAGATCACGACCAATGAAGACCTGGTTTTGGCCGAAGCGTTCTTGAGCGCCCGCGCGAATATCCTAGTATAGCCATGCATAGCAGAATAGGAATAGGTTACGACATCCATCGCTTCGTGAAGGGACGCAAGCTCATCCTGGGCGGTGTGGCGATCCCGCATCCGAAGGGGCTGGACGGACATTCGGATGCCGATGTTGTGTTGCACGCCGTCAGCGACGCGCTTTTGGGGGCCGCGGGCAAAGGCGATATCGGAGAGCATTTCCCCAACACGGACAAAAAATATAAAAACATCTCGAGCTTGGTCTTGCTGGACCAGGTTTGCGAGCTGATTGCCAAAGAAGGATACAGGGTGGGCAACGTTGATGTGGTCATCCAGGCCGAGGAGCCGAACCTTAAAGACTATAAACCGCGGATGAAGGCTGCAATCGCGAAAGCATTGCATATTGACGGGAGCTTTGTTAATATTAAGGCCACCACCAGCGAAGGTTTGGGGGCGATTGGACAAGGGCAGGGGATTGCCGCGTTTGCGGTAGTTTTGTTGACTAAGTGAAGTATTGAGGCTAGTGGATTTTGAAGTTCGAAATTCGAAGCACGAAATACGAAACAAATCAAAAATCCTAAATTCTATTGTCCTAAACCAACTGTTTAGAATTTTAGATATTCGAATTTAAGTATTGTTTCGAATTTCGATATTCGTGCTTCGGATTTTAACAGGTCATATTTAAGAGCCAGGAGCAGGTATGACGTTTCTTTTTACGCTGGTTTTGATTTTCTTCGCGTGGGCGCTGATCATTTTTGTCTTTTTCAAGGCGGAGATCCAGTCCACCAAAGAGAGGGATCCGGCCGCCCGCGGGATCGCGGAGATCGTGCTTTTATACCCGGGGCTTCACGCGGTCGTGGCTCATCGGATCAATCATTTCCTCTGGAAAATGAAGATACCGCTTTTACCCAGGGCATTGTCCCAGTTGACGCGTTTTTTTACCGGTATCGAGATCCACCCTGGAGCAGAGATCGGCAAGGGACTTTTTATCGACCACGGCATGGGTGTCGTCGTCGGCGAAACGGCCATTGTCGGGGATAACGTTACGCTGTTTCAGGGGGTCACCCTGGGAGGCACGGGCAAGGAAACCGGCAAGCGGCATCCGACGATCGGCAATAATGTGGTCATCGGCGCCGGCGCCAAGGTCTTGGGCAATATTACCGTCGGCGGCAACAGTTACGTCGGTGCCAACGCGGTCATTATCCGGGACGTTCCCTCCAACGCCACGGTGGTCGGTGTCCCGGGCCATGTCACCAAACAAGAAGGTAAAAAGATGGATCTGCTGATGGACCATGTCCATACTTCGGATCCGGTGATGCAGCATATGAAAGATCTGGTCCGGCGGGTCAAGACGCTCGAAGATAAAACCCCGGGGCAATAGATCTGTTCTTCATTGATCCCTCATGACGATTCGCATTGTTAATTCTCTTACCAGGAGAAAAGAAGAGCTTGTGCCGTGTGACGGCAAGATCATCCGCATGTACTCCTGCGGGGTGACGGTCTATGACCGCTGCCATATCGGGCACGCCCGCAGTCTGTATGTCTTTGATGTTATCCGGCGCTATCTTAAGTATCGCGGCTTTGATGTCAAGTTTGTCCGCAACATCACCGATGTCGACGATAAAATCATCAATAAAGCCCGGGAAACCGGGAGAAAGTTCGTGGATGTCGTCGCGGAAAATATCGCGGCCTATCAGGCGGACTTGAAAAGCCTCGGTATCCCGCCGGCGGATATCGAGCCGCGCGCCACCGAAAATATCCCGGAGATGATCAAGGACATCCAGGGCTTGATCCAGAAAGGATTTGCTTATACGGCCAATGGCGAGGTGTATTACGATGTGCGCAAATTCAAGGATTACGGAAAGCTCTCCGGTCAGAGTGTTGATAAAATGATGGAAGCGGTACGCATCGAGCAGGATCAGAAAAAAAAGGACCCGCTCGATTTCGCCCTTTGGAAGAAATCCAAGGAGGATGAACCGTTCTGGGAAAGTCCGTGGGGCCGCGGAAGGCCGGGCTGGCACATCGAATGTTCCTGCATGAGCCTAAAGCATCTTAAGTGCGAGACTTTGGACATTCACGCCGGCGGGCGCGATCTGATCTTTCCCCATCATGAAAACGAGATCGCCCAGGCGCAGCCGCTGACGAACAAACCTTTCGCCAGATGCTGGATCCATCACGGGCTTTTGACCATCCAGGGACAGAAAATGGCCAAGTCGCTGGGGAATTTCATCACTGTGCAGGACGCGCTTAAAAAATACAGCGTCGACCAGCTGAAGATGTTCTTTCTTTCCTCGCATTACGCCAGCCCCATTGATTTTTCCGGGGAAAAAATGCGGGAAACGCAAAAGGCGCTGGACCGGTTCGATGTCCTGTTCTGGAAAGCGTATCAGATGCTCGAAGGCAAAAAGCCGGTCGATCCCATCGAGGCCGAATTCATCACCAAACACCGCAATGAATTTATCGTTGCGATGGACGATGATTTTAATACGCCGATGGCACTGGGGTGTTTGTTTAATTTTATTAATGATACCAATAAATTCATCGATACGGCGCCCAAAGACGGCAATTATTTCGAAATTATTTTTCGGGCGGTCGACACGATCGAGAGTTTGTCCCGGAATATCCTGGGGTTGTTTCTTAAAGAGAAAGACAACGATCTGACGCAAGAGCAAAAGACGCTCCTGCAGCAGCGCCTGGATGCCCGAAGACAGAAGAATTTTAAACGCTCGGATGAGATCCGTGATCTGTTGAAGGAAAATGGAGTGATTGTCGAGGATACCAAAGACGGGCAGGTGTGGCGGTGGGCATGAAAGGAAGATTTATCACGTTTGAAGGTTCCGAAGGCTCGGGGAAAAGCACCCAGATCGAGCTGGTTTGCCGCTATTTGAAAAGAAAAAGACGGAAAGTCCTGTTCCTGCGGGAGCCGGGCGCGACCAGGATCAGCGAGCAGATCCGCCGCATCCTTTTGGACGTCGGCAGCGCGGGCATGAGCGACGAATGCGAGACGCTTTTGTACATGGCGGCGCGGGCGCAACTGGTACGCGAGAAGATCATCCCGGCGTTGCGTAAAGGGAGGGTCGTTCTTTGCGACCGTTTTCTGGATTCCACACTCGCTTATCAAGGGTACGGCAATGGCGTGGATATCGCTTGGATCAAACAGCTTGGCCGGTTCGCGACCGGCGGCGTCACTCCGGATCTGACGCTTTTTTTTGACATCGACGCGAAGAAAGGCTTGGGGCGGATCGTCCGTCCCAAAGACCGCATCGAGCGCCGCAGTGTTCTGTATCATAACCGTGTGCGCGCGGGATATCGGGCTCTGGCCCGGCAGGAACCGAAGCGGATCAAGTTGATCAAAGTCAACGGCGGTAAGGCAGAGATCCATTTGGTCGTGCGCGATCACATCGATGGTTTATTGGGTTTATAGTTTGATTTCGGCTGAACCTTTCACCGGAACGCTTGTCCCGCCCTCCCGCAGGGAGCCTACTCGGCCACCGAGGCGGGACTACGCTCGACAAAAGCCCCTCGCTCGCCAAGGTGGTTGAGCGAAGGGCTCCATGGCCGCTCGTGGCTTTTAACGTCCGGCTCAAGGTTCATCCTCAATCCTTTTGTCAAGAAGTTGAGTAATGATAAGTTGCCCGAATTAAAGGTCACCGGTCAATATCCAATCCGAAGTGAACTTTGATGTGAACGAAGGATTGGATATTGACAACGACGGCGAATCATGTCGTAAGGGTTTAATCGCCGGAATGTTTATCTGTCTAACTTGGGTTAATCATGATTACAAGTGCAATTGAAATTAATCAGTCGGTTTTAAAACGTTTCGCCGCCCTTGAGAAGAAGGGGTTTTTGGCGCACGCGTATCTTTTCACGGGCCCGGCGCATATCGGCAAGGCCGCCACCGCGTTTGCCGTTGCCAAGTTCTTGAACTGTGAGAACAAAAAAGAGGGCGGTGAGGGGTGTTCTTGCGACCGCTGCCCGTCGTGCCTGAGGATCAATTCGGGCAACCACCCGGATATCCATGTCCTTAAAGTGGCGCCCGGCGAGTCGATCAAGATTGACGCGGTCCGTGAACTATTGGCCCGGATCAGGCTGCGGCCTTTTATGGCGGCAAAAAAGATCTTTATCGTTCATAACATTGAAGACCTCACCACCGAAGGGGCCAACGCTTTGTTGAAGACCCTGGAAGAGCCGTCGGTCAACAGTCTGCTCATTCTGACAACGGCGGTCCCTGAACGGGTTTTGGAAACGGTCAAATCCCGTTGTCACGTTATGCCATTTGTCCCGGTCTCCCAAGCAGCGCTTGCGGCCCGGCTGGTTCAGTACTATGATGAGGACAAAGACCAGGCTCACTTTCTGGCCTATTTTGCCGAAGGGTGCCTGGGCAAGGCGCGCCGGCTTAAAGAAGACGGTCTGTGCGCGGCCAAGGATGAGATCATTGACCGGTATATTTTGGGGCGCGAACGTGAGGCGCTCGTCAAAACAATTGGAGCCGACAAGGCGAAAACAAGAGAATTTTTGGATGTCCTCTTAAGCTGGGTCAGGGACTGCCTGCTGATCCAGTCGGGAGTAGAGGATGCCCGGCTGGTGCATGCCGGACGGATCCGGGAACTACAGAACTTTCAACGGCGGTTTTCTTTCGAAGAGCTGGCCGGCATTCACCGTGAAACGATCAACGCGTGCCGGTTACTCGTCGAAAATCTTAACGTGAAAATACCGCTGTCGATCCTGGGAGAAATGCTATACCGCGTTCCATAAATTTCTAATCAGGGGAACGCGGTATTATCCCGAGACCCTTGATGTTCAAGATCGAGGAGGCGAGTGGATATGGGCCAAATAATACAAGTCCAGTTGGGCGAATACCGCGACGCGGATTATTATGACCTTAATGGTGTTGCCTGTGACCGCGGGGATTATGTGATCGTGGAAGTCGACCGCGGATCGGAGTTCGGCCTGGTCGTCTCCCAGGTGAGCGCCGTGTGTCCCCCGAAAACGGAAAGCAAGTCCCAGGGGCGTATCTTGCGCAAGGCGACTGAAGGCGATTTGAAGCAAATTGCCAACAACCGCACGAAGGTGCAGGACGCCATCGATAACTGCGTGAGCAAGATCAGCGACCGCAAACTTCATATGAATATCGTCAAGGCCGAGTATACTTTTGATGCCAGCAAGATCATCTTTTTCTTTCTGGCCGACGGGCGCGTTGATTTTCGCAATCTGGTCAAAGACCTGGCGAAGGTGTTCCGCGTGCGCATCGAGCTTAAGCAGATCGGCGTGCGCGACAAGGCCAAGATCGTCGGCGGTTACGGGATTTGCGGCCGCGAGCTGTGCTGTTCGTCTTATATGAATGGTTTCCATACGCTTTCCATCAAGATGGCCAAAGAGCAGGGGCTGCCTTTGAACCCGTCGCGTATCTCGGGGGTGTGCGGCCGCATCAAGTGCTGCATGGCTTACGAATTTCAGGTGTATAAAGAATTTTCCAAAGGCCTGCCGTCGGTCGGCGAGAAGATCACCACCGAAGAAGGCAAGGGCAAAGTGGTCGACGTCAACATCCTCAAGCGCCTGGTCACCGTCGATGTCGGCGAAGGCAAGGTCATCAAAACTGCTTTCCCGAAAGAAGTTGGGGCCGGTTGAATTGGTTCTTAAACGACTTTTATAAAAAGCCACAGGGCCCGCTCCGTGGCTTTCTCTTATTCGCCGCAGAGGCGGCGAATAACTCCAGCGTTTGATTCATTCCGAAATATCAATATTCCCGGGATGAATCAGCTGGAGTGACCACCCTTGTTACACTTGTAACAAATTTGCTACATGTAAGGAAGGTTAATGGAAATTCTGAAGTGGTTTAAGATGTTTTTCCGTGAAAATAATAGGCGTCGATTATTGCGGCAGCAGTTAGAGAAAGAATCCAAGGTAACTCGGGCAGCCTCGCTGGAAGTACTCCACGAGATGGAAGAACTGGATGACGATTTGAACTGCGAATTCGGTCATTAATGACCGAATTTGAATTGCCCGGGCGACAGGTGAATTCAGTCGGTGCCGACTGAATTTGGACTGCCCAAGCGACAGGCAAATTCAACCGACATCGGCTGAATTCGAATTGCCCGAGACGTGAGATGAATTCCGCAGACGTCTGCGGAATTGCCCGCGGCAGGGACGCGGGGAAAAGCGGCGGAGGGAAAAGGTGTGCGTCGCCGGAGAAACTGGCGCGCGGCCCGGCGGGATTTGGAAGAATTGGCAGGGAAAAGCATTTTCCGGGAAAGGAGAAACTTGTGGGCAAATATAAATTAAACAAAAAAATTGTAGTCATATCGTCTTTGGACGAAACCGATGAAAAGGATTATTGGAAGTCACGGACACCAACAGATAGATTGAAGGCCATTGAAATAAACAGGAGGATTGTATATGGATATGCCCATACTTCCCCAAGATTTCAGAGTTTTTTTGAAGTTGCTCAACTCCAAAAGAATTGAGTATCTGCTCATCGGCGGTTATGCCGTCGGCTATTACGGTTATCCACGCGCAACAGCTGATATGGATATATGGATCGCTATCAGCAAAGAGAACGCGAAGAAGATGACAGAAGCAATTAAGGATTTCGGCATGAAGGCTCCCGCTTTAAACGAGGGTATTTTTCTTGAGCCCGGGAAAATAATCAGGATGGGATATCCGCCGATAAGAATAGAAGTGCTGACAGAAATATCAGGAGTAAATTTTAAACAATGCTATGCCCGGCGCGAAGAAATAAAAATTGATGGAATAAAAGTAAAAATGATATCATTGGGGGATCTTTTGAAAAATAAAAAGGCGAGTGGCCGGCATAAAGATCTAAATGATCTGGAAAATTTAAGATAACAAGCGGGTTGAGCGCTCAATTCAGACCAGGACGCTTCCGGAGTGTCCTGCGGCATTAACAAGTGACGAAACTAAATGAGAAATATGTCTTCGAAATTTTACGTGACAACCCCGATTTACTACGTCAACGATAACCCGCGCATCGGGCACGCGTAATGATACCTGCCATCATCCTGTTTCTGCAAAAGAATGTTTGAGTTTTTTAAAGTGATAGTTTATAATTCTCAATATGCGATTCGTTCATCGTCTCATCGAAAATGAACTTTTAAAGGCCGCCCGCAATTTCCCGGCGATTCTCTTTGACCGGCCCGCGCCGGGCCGGGAAAACAACGCTTTTAAAAAAGTTGTTCCCCAAGGCCTCGTATTATCTCCTGGAAGACCCCGACATTGTTGCCCGCGTCCGGACTGATCCGCGTTCTTTTCTTGAAGAGATCAGGCTGCCGGTCATTCTCGATGAAATCCAGAACGTCCCCGAACTGTTCAATTACGTGCGCGCGCGGATTGATAACGCTCCACAGAAGTTCGGACAGTGGTTTCTGACCGGGTCCCAGGAAGCCGGGCTCATGAAGGGGGTGACGGAGTCCATGGCTGGCCGCGTGGCCGTGTTTGAGCTTTTGCCGTTTTCGATAGGTGAGACATCCGGAGTTTCCATTTTTCGCGGAGGATTCCCGGAGGTTCTGGCCAGACCCCGGGCGGGCGATATCTGGTTCCGGTCGTACCTTCAGACGTATCTGGAAAGAGACGTGCGCGCGGTCAGCTCGATCAAGAGCGTGACGACATTCCGGCGTTTTTTGTCTCTGTTGGCCAGCCAGTGCGGGCAGATCCTGAACAAGACCGATCTCGCGGCCCCTTTGGGGGTGAGCGTGCCCACGTTGAGCGAATGGATCCATATCCTTGAGACCACGGGTCAGATCATCCTCGTGCCGCCTTTTTATGAAAATTTCGGCAAACGGATCATCAAATCCCCAAAACTCTATTTTGTGGACTCCGGGTTGGCGTGTCATCTTTTGAATATCTCTTCCGAGAAAATGCTTTTTTCTTCGCCGTTTCTGGGAGCTGTCTTTGAAGGGTTCATCGCCGCGGAAATCATCAAATTCCAGATAAATACCGGCAAGAGAAAAGAGCTGTATTATTTTCGGGACCAGCAGGGCCTGGAAGTTGATTTTTTGATTCCGCAGGGGGACCGCCGGCTCATCCTTCTGGAGGCGGAGGCAACCAGGACGCTTCGGCCGCAGATGGCGGAACCCCTCAAACGGCTGGCGCACAATATCGCGCGTTACGAGGTTGAGCAGTGGGTTGTCTGTCCTGATTCCCAAAAAGGAGAACCCCTGCGCGCCTTAAGCCCGGGCACAAAGGCCCTTTCCGTGAAGGGGCTGTTGAGTGCTTTGAAGGGGCAGCTTTCCGGAACACCCGGTGCTGTCAAGGGCCGGACGGCGAATTCCACCGGCGCCGGTGGAATTTGAATTGCCCGGGCGACAGACGAATTGAGTCGGTGCCGACTGAATTGTAGTGTAAATTTGAATTCGTCCCGACGTATCGTCGGGACGAATTGCCCGCGGCAGGGGGGGGGGGATCCGACCAGAGGACACTTTGGGAGTGTCCGGCGGCGGGTGTTAAGTTGTGGTTGCCCCGGAGTTTGGTACGTCCCCGGAATCCCCTCGTTTTTAGCAGAAAATGAATTGACATATGGCTGTGCCATGTTACACTTGTAACAGAATTGTTACAAAGGCCGCCCTTTAATATTTCAAAGGCGAGCCTCGCCATTTCACCAAGAAAGGAAATGGCGAAAATAGCGGGAGCTTCTTATGCGTTTTCATGAATCTTTTCTGAGTGTTTTAAGATCGGACTTGAAGCTGAAGATCGTCAGATTTCTGCTCGATCATCAGGCCTCCATGAGCGAGCGCGAGATCGCCGCCGTCTTGAAGATCTCCCACATGAGCGTCAACCGCACCATGCAGGAACTGGCCCAGGCGAACCTTGTCCATTACCTGACCGTGGGCAAGGCGCATCTTTGGCAAGTGAACCGCCGCAGTTTTGCTTACAAGGCCTTGCGCCGATTGTTCATTAGTTTGGAAAAGTCCCCGGATCCCCTGGAAGAATTAAAACAGGTCCTTTTAAAGCACTTGCCGCGAGGGTTGGTCAAGAGGATCGTCTTGTTCGGTTCAGTGGCGAAGGCTTCGGAGGGACCCCAGAGCGATATTGACGTCTTTATACTGGTCAATGATGCCCAAGGTCAACAGAGGCTTGAGGCGGCTATTGAAAAACTTTCTAATGAATGCCTGGAGGTTTTTGGGAACAGGCTGTCCCCGTATATTCTCACCGAAGGGCAATATAAACAAAGGCGGGATTCAGGTATTATTGCCCAGGTCGAACAGGGGATTCAGATCTATCCCAACGGCAAGGCCGTGTCATGACGTCTAAATTCAAAACAAGGGATGTGGGTAAGGCCCATTACGCCAATTTTTTGAAAAAGGCGGAAGAGTGTTTTCACGCGGCGCGGAATTCCTTCGCGGCTCAGGAATGGAACGCCGCGGCCATCAACGCCATTCATTGCGCTATTGCCGCCTGCGACGCGATGTGCGTTTATTTTTTGGGCAAGCGCCACTCGGGTGAAGACCATAATGACGCGGCAGGGTTGTTCAAGGCCATCCGCCACGATGAAGAGATCAATACCAACGCGAACCGGATTTTGAGGATTTTACGCATGAAAAGTATGGCGGAATATGAAGAGCGGCTGGTCTATAAATCCGAGGCCGAGAAGGTCCTGAAGGACTGCGAACGGTTTTGGGAGTTTGTGCAGGAACAGCTGCCTAAAGGCTGATGCTTAACCCCCGGCAACACCGGGTGTTGCCGGGGCCGGGCGGACAGCGAATTCAGTCGACGTCGACTGAATTTGAATTCGTCAGATATCTGACGAATTCGCCAGCTAGCTGGCGAATTGCCCGCGGCAGGGGTGCTGGAAAGCGGCAGAGGGGAAAGGTACACGTTTACGGGGAATATCGGTACAGAAATACATTGGATATCCAGATGAAGAAGCCAGTAATTCAGTTAGAGCGTACAGGTTGTGGTATCGCGAGCGTGGCTGCGATCGTCGGTTTCTCTTACCTGAAAATGAAGTCGATCGCGAATTCTTTGGGTGTCTTTGCGCATGACGAGACTTTGTGGTCGAACCCGTCTCACGTGCGGAAGTTGTTGAGGCGTTTCGGCGTGAGAGCTGGCTCACGTGAAATACCTTTCCGCTCTTGGGAGACGCTTCCTGATCTTGCACTGTTGTCGATCAAGTGGCATCTTGAGAAAGGCCGTCCTTATTGGCATTGGGTAGTGTTCGTTCGAGAAAATGGGCGATCCTATGTGCTGGATTCAAAAAAGCGTCTGCGTAGCAACGTCAGAACGGACTTTGGGCGTATGAAGCCAAAATGGTATATCCCGGTCATTGATGTCCAGCAATGCGTTCAATGCGATCGCGCCGGCAATAATAGACAGATAGAATCATGAAGACTCCATTTTACGTCACAACTCCTATCTATTACGTCAACGATAATCCACACATCGGGCACGCGTACACGACGATCCTTGCTGATGTTTTGGCGCGTTACCACCGTAACGAGGGCGATGAAGTCTTTTTCCTGACGGGTCTGGATGAGCACGGGCAAAAGGTCCAGCAGGCGGCGCAGAAGCGTGGAGTTCCCGAGCAGCAGCATTGCGACGAGCTCGCGCCGCGGTTTTCCGACCTTTGGAAGAAGCTCGAGATCCAGAACGACGATTTTATCCGCACCACCGAGCCGCGGCATATCAAGGCCGTCCAGGCCGCGCTGCAGAAAGTGTATGACGCGGGGGACGTTTATACGGATGAATACGAAGGCTGGTACTCGGTCGCTGAGGAACGGTTCATCACCGATACCGAGAAAGATTCCGGACATTTCCGCGACGTTAAAAAACTAAAGGAGCGCAATTATTTCTTCAAGATGAGCAAATATCAGCAAAAGCTCATCGACTATATCAACGCCCATCCGGAATTTATCCAGCCCGAACATCGCAAGAATGAGGTCTTGGGATTTTTACGCCAGCCGCTGGGGGACCTGTGCATCTCGCGTCCCAAATCGCGCATGGGCTGGGGCATCGAGATTCCTTTTGATAAAGAGTATGTCACCTATGTCTGGTTCGACGCGCTGATCAATTACATCACGGCATCGGGATATTTGGTAGATGAGAAAGAATTCAAGAAGTGGTGGCCGGCGTCGGTCCATTTGATCGGCAAAGACATTTTGACGACCCACGCGGTGTACTGGCCGACGATGCTTTTTTCATTGGGGCTGCCGCTGCCGAAAACCATCTTTGCCCACGGCTGGTGGCTCATCGGCGAAACGAAAATGAGCAAGTCGTTGGGGAATGTCGTTGATCCTTTAAGTTTGGTTGACCAATACGGCGTTGACCCGGTGCGCTATTACCTGATGCGCGAGATGGTCCTGGGGCAGGACGCCAATTTCACCATGGAATCGTTCATCAAACGCTACAACAGCGACCTGGCGAATGATTTCGGGAATCTTTTGAATCGTGTCAGTGGTCTTATTGGAAAATATTTTGACGGCTGCGTTCCCAAAGAAGGTCAGGCGTGGGCGCCGGATAAGGAGATCAGGAAGGTTGCCGACGGGCTGGCCAAGAATATCGAAGAGTTGATCAATGGCATGCGCGTCCACGAGGCCCTTGAACAGGTTTTGGTGTTGATCCGCAACACCAACGTGTATATGGAACACCAGGCGCCTTGGAAAGAGGCGAAAGAGAATTTGGAACGGGCGGGAACGATCCTTTATACAGCAACGGAGGCGCTGCGCGTCAGCGCGATTCTGCTTCTTCCGGTTATGCCCGCGAAGGCGAATACGGTTTTAGAGATTTTAGGAGCGGTGGGGACAGAGCCGTGCTGGGGGCAGCTCAAGGCCGGGGCAAAATTACAAAGCCACGACGCGCTTTTCCCGCGATTAGACGCTGAAGGCAAGGTTATAACTAAGAGTTGAGGTCACAAAGTCACCCGGTCACAACGTCACCAGTATTTTTTACCTGTGACTTTGTGTCTTTGTGACATGGTGACCACTTCGAAAGTATTATTATGTCTATTCAAACGATCAGTTGGGTCAACGGTCACGTCAAGCTCATCGACCAGACCAAACTTCCCGGGAAATTGGTTTACATCCATTGCCGCGACGTCAAGACACTGTGGCAGGCGATCCGGCGTTTGAGTGTCCGCGGCGCGCCGGCCCTTGGCGTGGCGGCGGCGTTCGGAGTTTTACTGGGGATCAAATCTTTTTCCGGTTCCGGTTCCCGTTCCAGGAACCGGAACGACCGGAAACATTTTAGCAAGCATGTGGATCAGATAAGCGATTATATCGCCGCCTCGCGCCCGACGGCGGTGAATCTTTTTAATGCTCTGGCGAGGATGAAACAGGTTGTCCATCGTCACCCTGACGCAAGCGTTGGCGGACTGAGAAATCTTTTGAAAAAAGAGGCGCTGGCCATTTATGAGGAAGACCGCAAGCTTTGCCGGCGGATGGGAACCTTTGGCGCGCGCCTTATCCCGTCGGGTGCCAACCTTTTGACCATCTGCAATGCCGGCGCGCTGGCGGCCGTCGATTACGGCACCGCGTTAGGTGTCATGTACAGCGCCAAGGCGAAGGGCAAGAAATTCCAGGTTTACGCGTGCGAAACGCGGCCGCTTTTGCAGGGCGCGCGGCTGACGGTGTGGGAACTCTTGCGTTCGGGCATTGATACGACGTTGATTTGCGACAACATGGCCGCAACGTTGATGAAGCAGGGCAAGGTTGACGGGGTTTTTACCGGCGCTGACCGCATCGCCGCTAACGGAGACACGGCAAACAAAATCGGGACGTACAACCTGGCCGTTTTGGCCAAACATCACCGGATCCCTTTTTACGTGGTCGCTCCCCGGTCGAGTTTTGATCTCTCCATCAAAAACGGCCGGCAGATCCCGATCGAACAAAGAAGCAAGGAAGAGGTCCTGGGTTTTGGCGGCTGCCCGACGGCGCCGCGGCAGGTGAAGGTGTACAATCCCGCCTTTGATGTGACGGACAACAGGTTGATTGCGGCGATTGTGACGGAGAAAGGAATCATCCGCCAGCCGTTTGTGAAAAATATAAAGAGGGTCTTTGAACGGAGAAACCATTCCGGCGAATAAGCCTTTCCGCCCAGATCCGCCATCGTTGTCATCCCGATCTCTCGTTCACTAAAACGTTCACTCAAGATTGGGATGACCGGTAACCTTTTGTTCGGGACAGTTTAGGCGTGTGGTATCAGGCGGGTGACCCGGAAGCGGGTTCCCTGCCGCCCGCAGCGATAAGCGAGGACGGGAGGGTGCCGCAGGGGCAGGACCCGCCGGTGGATTGAGAATAGTTTTATTAAAATTATGTCTCTACGACTTTCCCAACTCGGCGAGTTCGGCCTCATTGATCTTCTCAGGAAATATAAGGGAAGCGGCGCGGGCGTCATCAAGGGCATCGGCGATGACACGGCCGTCGTGCCGCTGGACGCTAAACGGTATCTCTTGCTGACGACGGACATGCTGATGGAAGGCGTGCATTTCGAACGCAAGACGCCACCACGCTTGATTGGGCGCAAGGCCTTGGCATGCAGTATCAGCGATATCGCGGCGATGGGAGGCAGGCCGCGCTACGCGCTTGTGTCTTTGGGCGTCCCGGGGAGTTTGTCCTGGGCGTTTGTCCGTGATCTGTATAAAGGCATGGACGCGCTGGCGCGCAAATTCGGCGTTGCCGTCGTCGGCGGGGACACCGTTAAAAGCGCCAGGCTCGTGATCAATGTCGCTCTTACGGGTGAGGTTAACAAGACTGACGTAGTTTATCGAAGCGGCGCCCGGCCGGGTGATCTGATCTTTGTAACAGGGCCGGTGGGAAAATCTTTGTCCACGGGCTGGCATCTGAAATTCGCCCCGCGCGTAAAACAAGCGCGGTATTTGGTTGAGCATATCAAACCGACATCCATGACCGATATCTCCGACGGGCTGGCGGCGGATCTGGGGCACATTCTGGAAGAGAGTAAGGTCGGCGCTGTTCTGGATGAGAAGAAAATCCCGCGGCGCGCCGGTGCTAATTTGCGCCAGGCGCTTTATGACGGGGAAGATTTCGAGCTTTTGTTTACAGTTCCTCGTCGCAAGGCCGCCTTATTAAGAAGGAACAAATTTTATCTCATTGGCGAGATCGTCCCATGGTCTAAGGGATTGTTATTACGGGATAAAAACCAGCGGTTAACGAAGATTAATATTCAGGGATATACACACTTTTAATGAAAAGCGTCGCTATATTGTCGAAGAGTACGGATCAGACCATCAAGGTGGGCGAGCGGCTGGCCAAGCATTTGAAAAAAGGGGACATCGTGTGCCTTCAGGGCGATCTGGGCGCGGGCAAGACGACCTTCATTAAAGGCGTTGCTAAAGGCTTAAAGATCGCTCCGTCCAAGGTCAACAGCCCGACGTTCGTTCTGATGAACGCGTATCATGGGCGCCTGCCGCTTTACCATTTTGATCTTTACCGTCTCGAAGATACGGGAGAGATCGGGGCCATCGGATATGAGGAATTTTTGTATGGCGACGGAGTGTCGGTCATCGAATGGGCTGAACGTCTGGGGCCGCTGACCCCGAAGGAATATTTGCGCGTTGAATTAAAACATAAAAGCGAAAATGAACGTTCGATCAAACTTGCGGCGGTTGGAGAAAAGTATTGTCGAATTACGAGAGGACTGGTTAATGGTAAATAGTGAATGGTAAATGGGGCCATTTACTATCCACCATTAACTATTAACCGTTTTATGAATATCTTAGCCATTGATACGTCCAGCAAGCATTTCAGCCTCGCGGTCGCGAAGGATGGGAAGACGCTGTGTTACCGCGGCATCTTGCTCAAAAAGGTTCTCTCCGATTCGATTATGCCCGCGATTCAGGGGATATTAAAAAAGGCGGGGCTGACACTTGCCAAACTTGATGGGTTTGCCGTCGGGCTTGGGCCGGGGTCGTTTACCAGCCTGCGCGTCGGGCTTTCGACCGTCAAGGGGTCGGCCTTCGCGCTTAAAAAGCCGGTTGTGGGCGTTCCCAGCCTGGATGTCCTGGCGCTCGACATTACGGGTGACGGACAGGTTTGTGTTGTGTGCGATGCCAAACGAAATATGGTCTACGCCTGCCTTTATCAAAAGAAAGTAGACGTATTAAAAAGAAAGAGCAAATATTTGTTAACGGATATTCAAAATGTGTTAAAACAAATAAAAGGCGATGTCACCTTTATCGGTGACGGCGTGCCGCTTTTTCGTGAGACAATTGAAAAGGCCGCTGGGATAAAAGCGCGCTTTGCCGGCGAAAAACAAATGTACCCGCAGGCCAAGCATCTGGCAGCCTTGACCTTGAAACGGTTTGAATCGAAAGAATACGACGCGGCGGAGAGTTTGGTTCCGTTGTACCTGTATCCCGAAGATTGCCAAGTGCAGAAGAGAAGTCCTTCGACAAGCTCAGGATCCCTCGAGAAGGAGTCCCGAGCGAAGTCGAGGAAAAAGTGGGAGTAGAGAGTGGATAGTTATGATATACTTTGCTTAAGCAATTAAGAGCAAGGAGGAGCCATGATAAAAATTAGAGAGTTGGAGAAGGGCGTGTTAAGCCTGCCGGATAAATACTTTGCCCGGTTCAGGGCCTGGTTTCATAAACTTGAGGCGGAAAGATGGGACAAGCAGTTTGAACAAGATGCCGCCTCCGGCAAACTGGAGCATCTGGCCGTCAAAGCACGCCAGGATTTCGCAAAAGGAAAATGTAAAGAGTTATGAGGCATTTTGCCGATCCTTCTTTTTGGAATTGTTATCGTAGACTCCCCAAGCATATACGGCAACTGGCCGACAAGAATTTTGTACTCCTCAAAGAAAATCCTCACCATACGTCCCTGCACTTGAAAAAAGTCCGTAAGTACTGGTCGGTCAGAATCGGCATCAAATATCGGGCTTTGGGCGTTGAAGTCGCGGGAGGAGTGGTGTGGTCCTGGATAGGCACGCATGCGGAGTATGGCAAGCTGGTGAAATAGCAATTCCCGCCCGTGGGCGGGAATTCGAATTAACGCCGGCCGATACCAATTGACAGAGGGCAAATTAAGAAAATGAATAAACATTTAACTTGGGCACAGATTGATTTAAGCGCCATCCGGCATAATTTTCGGGTGCTACAACGGCTGGCGGGAATACCCACGGCAACACCCGGTGTTGCCGCGGGTTCGGGGAAAGTGAAAATCCTCGCCGTCATCAAGGCGGACGCGTACGGCCACGGGATGCTGGTCGCGAAGGTTCTCGTTAAAGAGAAGGTGGATTTTATCGGGCTATCGAATCTGACCGAAGGGATCGCTTTACGCGAGGCAGGCATCAAAACGCCGGTCCTTTTGTTTGAAACGACCCTCGCTGAACAAGCCCAAAATATTATTGACTACGAGCTGACCCCGACGATATGCACGCATGAATTGGCCGCGGCGTTGAACCGCTACGCGCAGAAACGTAAGCGCGTGGTGGATATCCACGTCAAGGTCGATACCGGCATGGGGCGCCTGGGCGTCTGGCATGAAGAGGCTTTGGATTTTATAAAGAAATTAAGCCGTCTGCGGAATTTGCGGGTCCAGGGGATCTGCACCCATTTCCCGTCGGCGGATACGGACCAGGCGTTCACGCGCCGTCAGATCAGAGATCTGGAGAATTTAGTTTCGCGGCTTAAAGCCGGAGGGCTTCATGCTCTTTACGTCCACGCGGCCAACAGCATGGGGCTGGTTGGATATCCGAACAAGATTTTGAATCTCGCGCGGCCGGGATTGATGCTCTACGGCCTGTATCCGCGTCCGGGATTGGAAGAGAAAGTCAATTTGCGCCCGGCGATGAGTATCCATTCGAAGATCATCTTTTTAAAGCGCATTGAAAAGGGAAGAAGCATCAGTTACGGCCGGACGTTTATCGCCTCGCGGCCTATGACGGTCGCGACCTTGCCGATCGGTTACAGCGATGGATATCTGCGCGGACTCTCCGGCAAGGCGGACGTTCTTGTCGGCGGCCAGCGTTGTCCGGTTCTGGGCCGTGTCACCATGGACCAGATCGTTGTTGATGTTTCCAAGATTAAAAATCCTCGGCTGGGGATGCCGGTTGTCATTTTAGGAAAGCAAGGGAAAGAGGAAGTCTGCGCTTATGAGCTCGCCCAACTCGTCCGTACGATCAATTACGAGATCGTCTGCAGCCTCGGGAGCCGCTTGCCGAGGTTGTATAAAAAAGCTTGATATTTCGATAGTATGCTATAATCTCTCCCGTCAAATCCGAAGCACGAAATTCGAAATACGAAACAATATCAAAATTCAAATAATTTAAATTCTAAACGGATGGTTTTAGTTATTGGAATTTTGAATTTATCATTTGTTTCGTGCTTTCCGCCAAAGGCGGATCAGCCTCTGGCTGACGAGATTCGGATTTCGGATTTAAAATTGGGCTAAAGGACAGTTGTCAATGATCGCCGCCAACGGTGTGACATTACAATACGGAAAAAGACGCCTGTTTGAGGACGCGAACATCGTCTTCTCGAAAGGCAACTGCTATGGCCTCATCGGCGCCAACGGTTCGGGCAAGTCTACGTTCCTGAAGATCCTCTCCGGCGAGATCGAACCGACGGCGGGCAAGGTGACGGTCACCCCCGGCGAGCGGATCTCCACTCTCAACCAGGACCAGTTCGCTTATGACGAACAACCCGTTTTGATGACGGTCGTCATGGGGCACGCGGACCTTTGCAAGGTGATGCGGGAGAAAGACGCGTTGTACGCGAAAGCCGATTTTTCCGATGCCGACGGGATGCTGGTCTCCGAGCTCGAAGGAAAATTCGCGGAAATGGACGGCTGGAACGCCGAGGCTGATGCGGCGAAACTTTTAAGCGATCTGGGCATTCCGGAAAACATGCACAGCCTGCAGATGAAGCAATTGGAGTCGAGCCAAAAGGTGCGCGTGCTTTTAGCCCAGGCCCTGTTTGGTAACCCCGACATCCTTTTGCTGGACGAGCCTACCAATCAGCTCGACATGGAAACCTGCATGTGGCTGGAAGAATTTCTCTGCAACTTTGAGAATACCGCCATCGTCGTTTCCCACGACCGGCATTTTCTGGATAACGTCTGCACGCACATCGCGGACATCGATTTCGGGAAGATCCAGCTTTATCCGGGCAATTATACTTTTTGGCTGCAGTCCAGCCAGCTGGCCCTGCGCCAGCGCAACGAGTCGAACAAAAAGATCGAAGACAAAAGAAAAGAGCTGCAGGAATTCATCGCGCGCTTTAGCGCGAACGCTTCAAAGTCCAAACAAGCCACTTCCCGCAAAAAGATCCTCGAGAAACTGACCGTCGAGCAGATCAAGCCGTCTTCGCGCAAATACCCTTACGTGAACTTTCAGTTCGAGCGCGACGCCGGCAACGATATCCTGGACATCCGTGACTTAAGCAAATCCGTCGACGGCCAGGTGATGTTCAGGAATTTGACCGTGCATGTCAATAAGGGTGACAAGATCGCCTTTCTGGGGCGTAACACGCTGGCCAAGACCGCGCTTTTTCAGATTTTAACGGGCGAGCTGGAACCGGACAGCGGCAGTTTCAAGTGGGGCGCGTCCACTATCCGGGCGTATTTCCCGAAGGAAAATAATAAATATTTTAATGTGGATCTGAGTTTGATCGACTGGCTGCGGCAGTATTCAAAAGATCAGGACGAGAATTTCGTGCGCGGATTCCTGGGACGCATGCTTTTCTCGGGGGAAGAATCGTTCAAGAAGGCGAGCGTTCTTTCCGGAGGCGAGAAGGTGCGCTGCATGCTTGCCCGGATGATGCTCGTCGGAGCGAACGCCGTTGTTTTAGATGAGCCGACCAACCATTTGGATCTGGAATCGATCACATCCTTGAATGAAGGATTGGAACGCTTCAAAGGGACCGTGCTTTTTTCGTCCCACGACCATCAGTTCATCCAGACGGTCGCCAACCGGATCATCGAGATCACGCCCCACGGGCATATCGATATCCAGGGCGCGACCCTGGATGAATTCCTAGCCGACGAAAACATCAAGGCCCGCCGCGAAGCACTCTACAAAGGCATTGAAGAGCGCGTCGGATAAATGGCCTTAAGGGCAGTAAGGGGCAGTAAGGGCAGTAAGGGAACGGTGTGTTAGGAACGGTGTGTTAGGAACGGTGTTGACAACGGGTAGCAGAGCGTATATACTTATATTGTTTTAGTAAATATTTGAAAGTGGCGGCGTAGCTACTACAATTCAAAAGGCAATGGAGCCCTGAACCGGAAACGGTTCAGGGCTTTTTCTGCGTCTTTTGGCGCAGGCAGATAACTTTCAACCCATGACGATGAACACACGACAAGATCTTTTGATGGCCGATGAAGCGTTCTTGCGGGATTTCTTCGAGAACTCGCCGGTTGGGTTTCATGTCTTCGGGCCGGATAAGATCATCAGGGCGGTCAACCAGGCCGAGCTGGATATCCTGGGATACCGACGCGAGGAGATCATCGGACGCAAGAAATGGTCGGATTTGATCGTCCCCGAACAGCGCGCGCAGTTCGAGCGGCATTGGAAGGACATATCCACCATCGGCAGGGTGACCAATTTGCGTTATACGTTGCAGACCAAGACAGGTGCCAAGGTCGATGTGATCCTCAATGCCTCGGCGCGTTTTAACCGCGCCGGTGAATTGCTCAATACCCGTGGGACCATTTTGGATGTCCGGCATCTGAAGCAGGCGCGCCGTTCCGGGAAATCCGGCGTGCGCGAGAAAACGGTGCTGGAACAACACAATCAGGCGCTTAGCGTCCTGCTGGCCAATATTGAAGTCGAGAAGGAAACCCTGAAGAAAAATATCATGACCAATTTGGAACAGCTGATCCTGCCGGTTCTAAGAAAACTTAAACGCCGCGGGAGCCAGCTGGACCAGCGCTATTTGGAACTTTTGGAGCGGAATTTCCTGGGGCTGACTTCCTCGCTCGGCATGAAATTGGTCAATCCGCGGTGGAAGTTGACTGCACGCGAGATCGAGGTCTGCGGCATGATCAAAAACGGCCTGGCCACCAAAACGATCGCCGACATGCTGTGCGTGTCGCAGCGCACCGTCGAGCACCACCGCAACCATATCCGTAAAAAACTTGGGGTAACCCGAATCGGGATCAATCTTAACAGCTATTTACAATCATTGTGAAGGGCTACCTATGGAACTAAGTATTTTATACGTGGTTAGCCGGAAACGTAAATTGCAGCGGATGATCATCCTCGTCGAGACCGCGAGCGATCACAGGCCCCCGGTGGGCGATTGGGGGCGCAGGATCGTATTCCTGTCGACGGAGAACGTGAGATTTGTCGGCATCGAGAAATAGGTATTGACGCTCACGCGGGATGGGGTAAACTTGAAACGTAAGATCTTTGAGGGACGGCAAGGAAGCTTTCCTTCAAGAGAAGTTCGCCGGAGAAACTTTAGGACACAGAAGCCCTGAACCAGAACATGGTCCAGGGTTTTTTATTCGCCGCAGTGGCGGCGAATAACCCCCCAGCGCTTGATTTATCCCGAAATATCAAGATCTCCGGGATGAATCAGCTGGGGTGAGCATATAGGCGCAGAAGCCCAACATCTGTAATCAGATGTCGGGCTTTTTTTGATCCATTTACCTTCATATCGCATAAACAGAAAAATGGATCAACCCCCCGCGTTTCGTTTTGTCCTATCGGACAAAACGGCGGGGGTGACCGAGGGGGAATAAAGATGCAAAAAAGACTGGTTGTCATCGGAAACGGTATGGCCGGAGCGCGGGTGGTCGAAGAGATCCTCAAGCGCGCGCCGGGGGTCTTTGAGATCGTCATGTTCGGCGCCGAGCCTTACGGCAATTACAACCGGATCCTGTTAAGTAACGTGCTCAATCAATCCCAAAAGCCGGAAGAGATCTTTCTCAATTCCCTAACGTGGTATCAGGGAAATAACATCCGTCTTCATGCCGGGGTCAAGGCGGTCAAGATCGATGCCGGGCGCCGCTGTATCATCGGGTATCCTCTGCCGGCGGATGTCAATGCCTATGATTTTAGCGACGGCCTTTTTGACAAAGACGCCACCGTCATAGAGCCCTATGATAACGTTATTATTGCCACCGGATCGCGCCCTTTTGTCCCGCCGATCGAAGGCCAGGGCCTGCCCGGGGTGTTTTTGTTCCGCACCATCGACGATTGCCGGCGTATCGCCGAATTCGCTCATGGCTGCCGCAAGGCCGCGGTCATCGGAGGAGGCTTGCTGGGGCTGGAAGCCGCGCGCGGATTATTGACGCATAATGTGGACGTGACCGTCGTGGAAGCGGGCGGGCAGTTGATGAATGTCCAGCTTGATGAAGAATCCGGACAGATGCTCAGGCGCACCATGGAGGCGATGGGGATCACGGTTGTCGTTAATGGCCGGACAAAGCGTATCCGTGAAGAGAATGGCAAGATCACCGGACTGGAATTTCAGGATGGCACTTCAATCGATGCCGATATGGTCGTCATCAGCGCCGGCATCCGGCCGATCACCGAGATCGCGCAGGTTTCCGGGATCACCGTCAACAAAGGTATTGTCTGCGACGACCACATGCGCACCAATGTCCCGGAGATCTTCGCTTTGGGGGAATGCGTGGAGCATCGCGGGAAGATTTATGGCCTGGTGGACCCGATCTGGGAACAGGCCAGGGTGCTGGCGGATGTCATCACGGGGACCAACTCCCAGGCGCGCTATGAAGGATCGAAAACCGCGACGAAGCTGAAGGTCATGGGCGTCGAACTTGTTTCCATTGGCGCCAAAGACGCGGAAAAGCCCTCCGATGAACTGGTCGTTTATCGCGAACTCAAGCGTAATATTTACAAAAAAGTGGTCATCCGCGATGAGAAGATCCTTGGCGCGATCCTTTTGGGCGACACTGAATACGCGGACACGCTCATGCGGATGTTCCTGGCGGAGCAAAAGATCCCCGGGAACCCTTCGGAACTTTTGTTCGGCACCGTGACGGGAAGCGCTCTGGTCAACGCCGCGGACCTGCCCGACAACGCGCAGATCTGCAATTGTAACGGCGTGTGCAAAAAAGAGATCGTCGATGCCATCGTAAACGACAATTGCCAAAGTGTTTCCGCGGTCGGCGCCAAAACAAAGGCGGGCAAAGGCTGCGGTTCCTGCCGCAGCATGATCGCCCAGATCATCGAATCGTGCGTGGGGAAGGTCTCTTATGACGCGTCGGAGCATTATTACGTGCCGGGGATCCCTCTAGAAAAATCCCAGCTGGTCGCGCAGATCCTGACGAAGAAATTGAGATCGGTCAGCGCCGTGTTCGCGGCCCTGGCCGACGGCAAAGAGGACGCGGACAGCAAGGTCGGTCTAGCGTCACTTTTGAAAACCCTTTGGCCGGGCGAGTATGAAGACGAGCGCGACGCGCGGTTCATCAACGACCGCGTGCACGCCAATATCCAAAGAGACGGGACGTTCTCCGTCATCCCCCGCGTTTACGCCGGCGTAACCACACCGGATGAACTGATGCGCATTGCCCAAGCCGCCGTTAAATATCAGGTCAAAATGGTCAAGATCACCGGCGGCCAGCGGATCGATTTGTTGGGGATCCAAAAGGCGGACCTGCCGGCGATCTGGAAAGATCTGGGGATGCCCAGCGGCCACGCGTACACGAAAGCCTTTCGCACCTGCAAGAGTTGCGTGGGCACGGATTTCTGCCGTTTTGGCCTGGGGGATTCCATCCAGCTCGCGCAAAACATTGAACGCCGTTTTCAGGGGATCGAATCGCCGCACAAGATGAAGCTGGCCACCGCGGGCTGTCCGCGGAATTGTTCGGAGGCCTATGTCAAAGACATCGGCGCGGTCGCCGTCGGCGAAGATAAATGGGAAATTTATATCGGCGGCGCGGCCGGTGGAACGGTGCGTAAAGGCGACTTTCTTTACACGGCGCAAGGCCATGAGGAAACCGTCAAGGTCGTCGGGAGGTTCATGCAATATTACCGCGAACATGCCAAATATCTGGAGCGTACTTACGGGTTCGTGGAGCGCGTGGGCATCGATGTTTTAAAGAACATTTTGGTGGAGGATTCCCTGGGGATCTGCGCCCGGCTCGATGCCAGAATTCAGGAGGCCGTGGACGCCTACCGGGATCCCTGGAAGGAAGCGGAGGTGCAGGCATATGAGCGCCAGTTTGAGGGGCCGCGCTTGGTGGAAGTCTTGAGGGAAGCGGAGAATAATGGTTAAATCGCTTCAAAATTCGAAGCACGAAATCCGAAATTCGAAACAATACCAAAACCCGAATGATCTAAATCTGAAACAGAGGGTTTCAATCGTTGTTGGAATTTAGCATTTAGAATTTGTTTCGTGTTTTCCGCCAAAGGCGGATCGGCCTCTGGCTGACGAGCTTCGGATTTCGAATTTAATTAAAGGGGTGATTTATGAGGACATCGTATTTAGTCAATCTGGGGAATGTTAATGATATCCCTTTGGGGCAGGGCGCCTGTTATATCGTCAAAGGAGAAGAGATCGCGGTCTTTCGCGCGCGCGACGGCAAAGTTTCCGCTATCGCGAACAGATGCCCTCACCGTCAAGGCCCGTTATCGGAAGGTGTGGTCGGTAACGGCAAAGTCGTTTGTCCGTTGCATGGTCATAAGTTCGATCTTGCCTCGGGACAGGGCAGTGAAAAACATGAATGCGTCCGGGCCTTCGAGGCCTGGGAACAGTATGGGGAAATCATTTTAAGCTTTCCCTGTGAACTATTTAATAAAAACAAAAACGAAAGGAGCTCAGCATGTTTTTAAAGAAATTTTTTGGGGTGATCGTCATTTTTGTAATTTTTTTGGCATTGGTCAGTACACCGGGTTTTGCCGCGCAACTGGAAAAAGATGAATTGACCCTCGGCTTTATCAAATTAACGGACTGCGCGCCAATCATTATCGCCAAGGAAAAAGGGTTTTTCGAACAGGAAGGGTTGTTCGTGACGCTCAAGGCCCAGGCGAACTGGAAGGTCTTGCTGGACGGGGTCATCAGCGGAGAATTGGACGGCGCCCATATGCTGGCGGGCCAGCCATTGGGCGCGACCATCGGGTTCGGAACCAAAGGGAATGTCGTGACGGCCTTCAGCATGGATCTAAACGGCAACGCGACGACCGTTTCCAATGAAGTCTGGGCGCTGATGAAACCCGGCATCGCGCAGGAGGACGGCAAGCCCGTGCATCCGATCTCGGCCGAGGCGTTGAAACCGGCCATCGAGAAATACAAAAGCGAAGGGAAAAAATTTCAGATGGCCATGGTCTTTCCGGTATCGACCCATAATTATGAACTGCGTTATTGGCTGGCGGCGGCCGGCATCCACCCGGGATTTTATACTCCCACCGACATCACCGGAACCACCGACGCCGACATCCTGATCTCCGTGACGCCTCCGCCGCAAATGCCCGCGACGCTGGAGGCGGGGACGATCTCCGGATATTCCGTCGGTGAGCCGTGGAACCAGCAGGCCGTGTTCAAAGGGATCGGCGTCCCGGTCATTACCGACTATGAGATCTGGAAAAACAACCCGGAGAAAGTGTTCGGGGTGACCAGGCAATGGGCCGAAAAGTATCCCAATACGCATGTGGCTGTCGTCAAGGCGCTCATCCGCGCCGGGCAATGGCTGGACGCGGACAACGGCAAAAACCGGGCGGAGGCGGCCAGGATCCTTTCAAAGCCCGAATATGTGGGGGCTGATTATGAAGTCATCGCCAATAGTATGACGGGCACGTTTGAATATGAAAAAGGTGACAAACGCTCCCTGCCGGATTTTAATGTCTTTTTCCGTTATTACGCGACGTACCCTTATTACAGCGACGCCATCTGGTACTTGACGCAGATGCGCCGCTGGGGGCAGATCCCGGAACCGAAGCCGGACAGCTGGTACACAGAAACGGCCAGGAAGGTTTATCTGCCGGAGGTTTGGCTTAAAGCGGCCAAGGCGCTCGTCGCGGAGGGCAAGATGTCCGAATCGGATATCCCGCAGACCGATGGGTATAAGCCGGCGACCGGGGATTTTATCGACGGGGTCGTTTATGACGGGCGAAAACCGAACGAGTATTTGGCGAAATTTCCGATCGGCAACAAGAATTGAAAAGACGAGAGAAAATCATGAGCGATAGAATGATCAAGAATAAAAAAGGACAGGTGTCCCTGGGCGCGACGGCGTTTCCCCCAAACGGACTCAGCTTAAAAGCGGGAGATATCCTTTTGAAACTTTGGGTCTCGCTGGGGATCCCGGTCGCGGCTTTTAGCATTTTTATCTGGCTGTGGTCGGCCGGCGCCGCCAGTGTCCAGACGAGCTTGGGGACACTCCCTGGGCCTCAAGCGGTATTTGCGCAGGCCGGAACATTATGGCAGGAACATTGGGAAGAAAAAGGAAAAGAAAAAGAATTCTATTTTAAGCAGCGGGAACAGAACGCACAAAAGCTGGCGCAGGATCCAGCTTATCAGGTGAAGGCACGCAAATATACCGGCAAACCGACGTATCTTGACCAGATCATCACCAGTCTTATTACGGTCTTTACCGGTTTTGTCATCGCGTCCCTGGTCGCCATCCCCATCGGTATTCTTTGCGGATTGAATCGCATCATCATGATCGCGTTTAATCCTTTCATTCAGATCTTCAAACCTGTTTCCCCGCTGGCTTGGCTGCCTTTGGTCACGATGATCGTCAGTGCGGTTTATACGACGCAAAACGGCGGCATCGAGAAATGTTTTATCATCTCGGCGATCACGGTTTCGTTATGTTCTTTATGGCCGACGCTGATCAACACGGCGCAGGGGGTATCTTCCATTGATAAGGATATCATCAACGTTTCCCGCGTCTTGAACCTCGGGTGGTTCACCCATGTTTTCAAGATCGTTTTGCCGTCATCATTGCCGCTGATATTTACCGGCTTAAGGATCTCTTTGGGTGTCGGGTGGATGGTCCTGATCGCGTCCGAAATGCTGGCCCAGAATCCGGGGCTGGGAAAATTTGTCTGGGACGAATTCCAGAACGGGAGCAGTAATTCGCTGGCCCGAATTATGGTGGCGGTCTTGACGATCGGGGTCCTCGGTTTTATTTTAGACCGCCTGATGGTCTTATTGCAGAAAACGGTCAACTTTCAAAAATAGGATATAGCTTTATGGCTTTTCTGGAATTAAATAATGTTTCGAAATCGTACGTGAGCGGCCCTGGGGGCAAGCGGCTTCCGGTCCTTGAGAACATCAACCTCAAGGTCGAGGAAGGGGAATTCATCGCTATCGTTGGATTTTCCGGGAGCGGAAAGACGACGCTGATCTCTTTGATCGCCGGGCTGCTGAACCCTGATGAGGGGGAGATCCTTTTGCGTGGTCAACCCGTTTTAAGCCCAGGTCCTGACCGTGGGGTTGTTTTTCAGAATTACTCTCTTCTGCCGTGGCTGTCGGTCTACGGCAATGTCCGTTTGGCCGTCGGGAAGGCTTTTCCCTCGTGGTTGCCGCGGCAAAAAGACCGGCAGACGCACAAGTTCATTGATCTGGTCAAATTGACCCCGGCCGTCGCCAAATATCCGCGTGAATTGTCCGGAGGGATGCGTCAGCGCGTTGCCGTGGCCCGCGCTTTGGCGATGAATCCGCAAATGCTTTTGCTGGATGAGCCGCTAAGCGCGCTCGATGCCCTGACGCGCGCGACCCTGCAGGATGAGATCGAAAAGATCTGGGAAAAAGAACGCAAGACGGTCATCCTGATCACCAATGACGTTGATGAAGGTATCCTTTTGGCGGACCGGATTATTCCGCTCAACCCTGGCCCATCCGCGACGCTGGGGCCGGAATTTCCCATAACCCTGCCCCGGCCGCGCAACCGTCAGCAGTTGAACCATGACGCGCGTTACAAAATGATCCGCAACCAGATCATCGAATATCTGATGGACGTGCGCGGGGATGTCGCCGGGTTCCGTGTCCCTGAAGATCTGGTTTTGCCTGATCTGGAGCCGCGATATGTCAGCTCCGACTCGCTGAAAGGATGATCTTGATGGAATCGTCGGTATTGCAGTTTGAACGGATCTCCAAGGTTTACCCGGTTCCTAAAGGCGGGGAATACGTTGTGCTGGAGCAATTCGATCTGAACATTGCCAAGGGAGAATTCGTCGCGGTCATCGGGCATTCGGGCTGCGGGAAATCGACGGCGTTGATGATCGCCGCGGGGCTTCTTCCCATGAGTGGTGGATATGTCTTTTTGAAAAGCCGCGAGATCGTCGGGCCGGGGCCGGACCGGGGGGTCGTGTTCCAAGGGCCGAGTCTTCTGCCATGGTTAAGCGCCCTGGAGAACGTGATGCTGGGCGTGAATCAGGTCTTTCCCAACGCGCCCGGGAAGCAAAAGGAAGATGTCGCGCGATACTATCTTCACCGCGTCGGGTTATCCGAGAGCATGAAGAAAAAGGCCGCGGACCTCTCCAGCTGGATGAAATAGCGGGTGGCCATCGCCCGGGCGTTCGCTTTAAAGCCGAAAGTTTTGCTGCTCGATGAGCCTTTCGGCATGCTGGATTCCATGACGCGCTTCGAACTGCAGGAAGTTTTGATGGAGGTCTGGTCGCGGGAACAGATCACCGCCATGCTGGTCACGCACGATATTGACGAAGCGTTATTTTTGTCCGACCGTGTCGTGATGATGACCAACGGCCCCCGCGCCAAAGTCGGCGATATTCTGGAAGTGCCCTTCGCCCGGCCGCGGCTGCGCAAGGACGTCATCGAGCACCCGGATTATTACCGGTACCGGGGATATTTGACGGATTTTTTGGAGAATGCGGATAAAAATGTTACAAACACAAAATAATAATATGTTTGCCTCTCTGCTCGCATGGACGTTTATTTTTCCCTCCCGAAGGGAGCCTATCGGCCAGCGAGGAAAAATAAACTCGACATTCGGCCTCGCTCTCCCGGGGAGTCAGAGCGCGGGGGAACCATGCCCGCTCGGCCTCATGACGCCATGCTCACAGAGAGTCAAACATGTCCCGAACAAAAGGTCACTGGTCGATACCAATCCGCAGTGAGCGTGCTAGCGAACGGAGGATTGGTATCGACAACGATGGCGAATCTGGGCGCAAAGGTTTAATCGCCGGAATGGTTATCCGTTAACTATCATAAAAGAGGAGAGAGGAATATGAAAAAACACGTTCTGGTATGTCTTTCATTAATGTTGGCTGGTTTTGCTCAACCCGCCCACGCGGGGGAATTGTTGAACAAGCATCTGCCGTCGTATCTGAAGGCGGACATCGAGTTTCGCCACCGGATGGAGTACCGGCAGAATTTCGATTTTAACGACAACGCGGACGACGAGGACGCGTTCGATCTTCTGCGCAGCCGCCTGACCCTGCAATGGATCCCGGTCAAAACGGTCAAATTGTTCACGCAATGGCAGGATTCGCGCATCGCCAATGATGAATTCGCCAACAAAACGACCTTCGAGAATTTCATGGACCTGCGCCAGCTCTATGTCGATTACGAGGACGCCATTTTGATCGACGCGATCAATATGAATAAATTATCCCTGCGCGCCGGGCGTCAGGAATTTTCTTACGGGGCGCAGCGGTTGTTGGGCGGGTTCAACTGGTCGAACATTGCCCAGACCTTCGACGGCGGGAAGCTGGGCGCGCATTTTTCCACGTTTCATACGCAATTGGACATTTTCGCCGGAGAGAAGACCAACAATAAAAGTCCCCGGCAGGCCGACGATCTTTTCGACGGTTCCAACAAGGACAGGATCTGGGCGTATTACGCGACGGCCAAGGCCTTTGGTGAAACGTTGATCGAGAACTATCTTATCCGGCGTGCCACGTATAAAAACATCTCTTTCGGTCCCGGCGGTTCCAGCGAGATCGATGATTATACTTTCGGCGGCCGGCTGAAGAAGTCTTTCTCCAATGGCGTTGATTATGAGTTGGAGGCGGCTGGCCAGTGGGGGGATTTTCGCGACCAAGACGTCGCCGCCATGATGGCGGTTGGCATCCTGGGGTATACTTTCCAGGCGCCCTGGCAGCCGCGTGTCGCTTTTGAGTTTGATTACGGCTCGGGCGATTCGGATCCCACGGACGGCAAACTGACAACTTTCGATAACTTGTATCCGACCAATCATCTTTTTTACGGATTCATGGATTTTATCAGTTTGCAGAACCTCAATGATTATCGTTTTCAGGTCAGCGCCAAGCCTCACAAGAAACTGAAATTGCAGGCGGATCTTCACCTGATCTCCCTGGACACCCCGAAGGATTCCTTTTATTCGGCGGGCCGCGCGGTGACCCGCACGGCGGCGGCGAGCCTTTCGGGCGTCAGTCCGCACGTGGGCAACGAGATCGATCTGACGGCCGATTATAAGATAAATAATTACGTGAATGTGCACGCGGGGTATTCGCGCTTTTTCGCCGGAAAATATCTCCAGGAAACGGGAGCCAACGATGACGCTGATTTTGCCTATGTCCAGACGACGCTTTCGTTATGACCGCCGAAGGTATTAGAGATAAACGGAAGTAAACGAGGAGATAAACGTTTTAGTTTAGCGAGCGGGTTTCGATAATGGTCATGGCCATGGCCGCGAAGATGACCGGCGTTATCCAGGCCGCCAGGATCGGCGGGAAAAATCCACCCTTGCCGAAGGCAAGGCTCACCGCGTTGACCACGTAGTACAAAAATCCCACGCATACCGCCAGCCCCAGCGCCGTGAAGGTCGCCCCTTTGCGGCTTTTGAACATGAGGGCGAAGGGAAGTCCCGCCAGAACGATCACCACATTTCCGACAGGGAAAGCGATGCGCTGATGCATATCCACGCGCAGGCTCTGCAGGGCTTTGTGCGCGCCGCTGGAGGCGAATTTGGCGATGTATTCGTTTAACTGCCGGATGTTCATCGACGAGACATTGAGCCGCTGCTTAAGAAAATCCTCCGGTGTTTCCTTGATATCCATCAGCTTTTCCTTGTAGACCTTGATCTTGACCGGGCTGGTGAGATTAACGGGATTAAATATCGTAATCTGGCACTGGTAGAATTTCCAGGCGATCCCCGTCCAGGCGCCTTTGAGGGCGACGATCTTTTGCTGGATGTTCTGGTCCTGGTCATGCTCGATGATGGTGATCCCTTCGAGCGTTTGTTCGCGCGGGTTGTAGCGATCGATGAAATAGAGCCGGTTCTTGAGCCCGTAAAAGGTCAGGTTGCGGATGACTTCGGTGTTTTTGCGCATTTTGTCGGCCTGCAGGATGATGTTTTCATCGCGGATCTTCTCGGTCGTAGCGGCGGCGCCGGGGACGATCCGTTCATTGACGAAAAAGACCGCGGCCGCGACCAAAAGGCTGAAAACAATGGCGGGGCGGGTGATCTGCCAGAAATTTAACCCGCTGGAGCGCATGGCGATGATCTCGTTATGGTTGTTGAGAGTGCTGAAGGTCAGCAGGACCCCGATCAAACAGGCGATGGAAGAAGTCTGCACCAGGATGACGGGGAAAAAGGACATGTAATACTTGCTCAGAATGTCCATGGAAAGCTTGCGGTTGATGATCTCATCAAGGTTGCTCGTAATATCGATGAGGATATACAAGAAGCAAAAGATCAGGACCGTCAGGCAGAAGATCTTGACGATGGATCTGGTGATATGGCGTTCTAGGATACGCATTTTTGATTCAGGATAAAGGCCCCGATCCCGGCCAGGACATTGGGTGTCCACATGACCCATGCCGCGGGGGCGATATTCTGGATGCTCAACGCCTCACAGCCCAGCGACAACAGATAATACAGCGCGGCGAACGCGACCGCGATGACGATGTTGGCGGATTTTTCCCGCCGGTGGGTGATCACGGCGGCCGGAAATCCCAGCAGGATAAAGATCAGCGAGGCGAACGACCAGGTGATCTTGCGGTGATACTCCGTGCGCAGCTGGACGGTATCGATCAGCAGCCGTTCATGTTCTTCGATCTGCGCGCGCAGTTCCTTGAGCGTCATCCCTCTGGGTTTTTTTTCGACTTCTTTCTTTTCTTTGGACAGGTCCAGGGTGATGAAATAATTCTTAAAATTCAGTTTATAGAAATTTTCCGGGTTCTCCAGGTTCGGCTCGTCGGAGGTGCCATCCATGAGCTTGAGTTTGACCTGGTCTTTGCCCGGCACGGCGGTAAATTCCCCGCGTTTGGCGATGATGGTACGCGTCGGCCGGTCGGGCTGCGGCTGGTAAATGGTGACGTTGTACATTTTATTGTCTTCGATCTTGTGGATGAAGAGGATCTGGTTTTCGAAGGCGTGGATAAAAAGCCCCGGCTCTAAAAGCGCGGCCGGGTTTTCGGTGCCGAGATTTTTCAGGAGCTTGCGTTGCTCGTAATAGGCGTAGGGAATGATGCGTTCGTTCAAGACGACCGCCAGAAGGCTGATCACGATTCCGACGACGCATAGCGATATCAGGATCCCTCCCAAATGGACGCCGCTGGAGCGTATGGCCAGGATCTCATTATCGACCGATAACCGGCTGAAGGTGAAGATGACGCTCACCAGGCACGCGATGGGAAGCGTGTAGCCTAAAAGGACGGGAATATAAAGTAAAAATACGTGCCCGATGGTCGCCGGGTTTATTCCTTTATTGATCACGAGGTTAGCCATCTGGATAAGATTGCCCAGAAGAAAAACGCAGGTCAAGACGACCAGAGACAGGAGGAAGGGGATGATGCATTCTTTCAAGATGTAGGAGCGGAGGATTTTCATAAAAGAAAATTGGGAATGGTTATCCGGAAATCCGGTTATCCGTAACTTGGAGATCCGGCTACCCGGATATCCGGATGCCCCAGTCCCGGATTCCCGGATCATCGGATATCCCGACTTTTTATTACGTCCGTTCAGCGGTAATGGCCAGTGTCAGCACACCCACGGTCCCCGCCCCGGCGTCTTTGAGCACGCGTGCCGCTTCGGAGGCGGTCGCCCCGGTCGTCAACAGATCGTCGATGAGCAGTATGTTCTTGTGCTTGAGGTTGTTAAGTTTTCTTATTGTAAAAGCGCCCTTTATATTTGTCCAGCGTTGTTTTTCGTCCAGAAAGCTCTGGGGACCGGTATGGCGGACGCGCCGCAAATGATTCCCCTCCGGGGCCAGAGGAATCGAGAATTCCCTGGCGAGCTCTTGCGCCAGCAACTGGGCCTGGTTGTAGCCGCGTTCACGCGATCGGGTTGAAGATAAAGGGATAGGGACGATTGCGTCAAACTGCCCCGTATCGAGGCCGTATTCCTTAATAAAAGAGATCATCACTTCCGCGAAAAGGCGGCGCAATTGTGTTTTTTGGCCGTATTTGAACCGGTGGAGGAGGTCTTTAATCGGGTCTTCATAGAGACACGCGCTCCAGGCGAAATCGAACGAGGGTCCGGCTTTGCGGCATTCTTTGCAGATGTTTGTGGCAGATATTCCAAGATGCCGGGAACATTTGCGGCAAAATGGCGGGCGGTTGAACACGATTGCGGCGCGGCACGGCGGACAGACTCCGGACCCAGGGGGATGCGCGGTATAGTGGGTCGAACAGACAAGACAGTGCGGGGGATAGACCAGATGACCCAGACCTTGTACGAGGTCCTTGAACACGGGCGTATCGTAACATCTCAAGCCACAAGTGTCAAACCGGATTTTTTGTTGGCCATAGGTTATGGCCAACAACCCTCACGTTTGTTTCGTTTTGTTCATCAAAAACTCAAAACGAAACAGTGAGGGTAGTCATCCCCCGATCGATGTTCTATAAAAGTTGAAAGGGGGATTTCTTAAGGGGTATTTTTTAGGGTATTTTTTATGATTTGAACAAAATTGTTTTTCGTGTAGAATATGGGCAAGAATTTATCCTCCCCCGCCGATTCCCCCTCCAGCAGAAAGGGAAGACTATGCATCCGCCGCAAAAATATCCGACGGCCATTTGCCATTGGCCAAAAGAAGACCGCCCGCGGGAAAAAATGATGCAATATGGAGAGCAGGCCTTAAGCAATTCCGAACTCCTCGCCATCTTGCTCCGCACCGGCACCAAAGGCCAAAGCGCGCTGGACCTCGCCCGAAAAGTCATACACAAATTTCAAACCTTCCGGAACATGAGCCACACCGACACGCGCGATTGGCTGGAGTTTAAGGGCGTCGGAACCGCCAAAATCGCCCAGATCAAAGCCGCGCTTGAAATCGGCCGCCGTTTTCGTGAAGACGAAACCCGTCTCGAGCGCCCGCAAATCAAATCCGCGAAAGACGTCGTTGAAATCCTGATGCCCCAGATGCGAGATCTTAAAAAGGAAGTCTTCAAAGTCGCATTCCTCAATTCCCAAAACCGTATCATTGCCATCGAAGATATGGAGGAAGGCACCGTCAACCACGCCGCGCCCATCATCCGCGAAATCTTCCAGCACGCCCTGCAGCATTTTGCGGTGTCGATTATCTGTGTTCACAATCATCCTTCCGGAGACACGAAGCCAAGCCCAGAGGATCAAATGTTCACCCAGAAATTAATGGAATCTGGCCAAGCATTAGATGTCAAAATTACGGACCACATTATCCTCGGCAATGGTCGATACTTTGCTTTTGTGGACGATCTGAACGCCATAGTATAGTAGGTAAAATATTGACTCTTTACCTACTTTATGATATATTTTACCCACTATGAATGAATCGCAAACCCGTAAAGAATATATTAACAAAGCCTTGGCCAGGGCCCAATGGACCCCCAATGGGTCCTGCCGGTACACCGAAGAATTTGAAATGGACAAGGTTTGGAGTTCCGGCATTGCCGAACCAACGACACCCTATGGCGCAAGCCATGAATATGCCGATTATTTATTGCTTGGACGTGATGAACAACCGCTCGCCATTGTTGAAGCTAAAAGAACCACTAAAAATGCGCGCATAGGCCAGCAGCAAGCCAAGGGCTACGCCGAAAATATCAAAGCCAAATTCGGCATCGAACCATTTATATTTCTGACCAACGGAGAAGATATTTTATTTTGGGACCGCCAGCGATATCCTCCCCGCCTTGTTTACGGATTTTTTGAACGAAGGGATTTAGAGCGGCTCTATTTCCAACGACAGGAAGCCGCCCAAAATTTTTCCGGCATCAAAATCAATCCCGAGATCGCTGATCGCGATTATCAAGCTGAAGCCATCCGTACCGTATTAACGGGAATACAAAACGGCCGCCGCAAGTTTCTATTAGTCATGGCCACGGGTACCGGAAAAACGCGTACGACCATGGCCATCATCGATTGTCTTTTAAGAGCCAAGCGCATTAATACCGTTTTATTCTTAACAGACCGTAAAGTCCTTCGTGATCAGGCCTACGGTAAAAAAGGATATCAGGGATTTTTCAGCGAAAGTTGCGGTAGAATTACATCCGGAAAATTTAACGCGGAAAAGCGTCTTTACGCGGCCACCATCCAGACGATGATGGAGTGTTACAAAGACATTTCGCCGGGTTTCTTTGATCTGGTGATTGCGGATGAGTGCCATCGCTCCATTTACAACAAATGGAAAGATGTTTTATCCTATTTTGATGCCCTTCAGATTGGCCTGACCGCCACACCTGCCCAGTTTATTGAAAGAGATACCTTCCGTTATTTTGAAGTGGACTTAAAAAATCCTAAAGACAACCTTTTTAATTATTCGTATGAAAAGGCTGTTGATGAAAAACATTTACTTCCCTTTGTTCCCTACCACGCCAAAACGTCTTTTCAGATCAAGGGGCTGCGAGAAGACGAAATCCCTCTGGCAGTTAAAAAGAAATTAGTAGAAGAGGGCAAAACCCTCGATGAATTAAACTTCGAAGGAACCGAGTTTGAAAAACGCTTTACCAATACCGGCACCCACGAGGCCATGGTCCGGGAATTTATGGAGGTTTGTTATAAAGACGATACCGGAACGTTGCCCGGTAAAACCATCATCTTTGCGATGACGAAGAATCACGCTTACCGCTTATTGGATGCCTTTGATCAGCTCTATCCCCAGTATAAGGGAAGACTCGCCGAGGTTATCGTTTCCGAAGATTCGCGGGCGGATAATTTTCTTGGGCGTTTTGAAAATGACAGCTATCCCAGGATCGCTATCTCGGTGGACATGCTCGACACGGGTATCGATATCAGAGAAGTTACCAATTTGGTCTTTGCCAAACCGGTCTTCAGCAAGATCAAATTCTGGCAGATGATCGGCCGCGGGACACGCACCCTCGACAAGAACAATATGAAGCTCTGGTGCCCGCAGAAAGAGAATTTTTTGATCATCGATCACTGGAATAATTTCGAATATTTCGGCGAGAAACCGGAAGGAGAAGTCCCTCCCATGGAGGACGCCGTTACCTCGCGCGTGTTTAAAGTCAAAGTTAACCGTTTACGGTTTTACCTTCATCGCTTGGATCAGAAAGAAATCGAAGGCGTCAAAAAAGAGCTGCGAGATATGATCGCAAAACTCCCCCAGGATTCCATCAGCGTTAAAGAAAGAAAAGATGTCCTACAAAGACTGGCGAGTCCTCAATTCTGGACCAATGTGGATACCGACTATTTGTATGATCACGTGGCCCCTTTGATGCGTTTTTTGGAAGATATCAATTACAACGAATATTCCTTTATTCTGAAGTGTGAACAGCTTGAACTGGCATTTCTTAATAAAGATGAGCGCAGAATTCTTGATCTCAAAGACGCTGTTAAAGACGATTTGCAATTGTTGCCCATGACGCTTCAAGTCGTCAAGCGTGAACAAGAAACGGTCTTCAAGACCGCCTCTGACGCCTTTTGGAGTGGTCTTTCGATCGAAGGCATCCGTGAGGCCAAACAAAAATTGTCGCCAATTATGAAATATAAACGCCAGAATCCGCGTGAAATCATTCAATTCGATCTGGATGACCAGATCATTGAGCGCAAATGGATCGAGTTCGGGCCCAACGGCGAAGGGGCGTATGTCCACATTTATAAAGAAAAGGTCGAAAGGCGGGTCAAAGAATTGGCGGATAAAGAGTCGGCCATTATTAAGATCTGTAATGATGAACCGGTCAATGACCATGACCTGGAGGCCCTCGAAAATACTTTGAACGGGCCGGAGCTGTATATCACGGAAGATAAATTACGTGAGGCCTACAGCCAGCCGTCGGGGACTTTGGTTCAATTTATTAAATCAATTTTCGGCAAATACAAATTTAAAAGTCAGGAAGACCAGATCGCCGAAAGCTTTGACGCGTTTATCATTGCGCACAATTACAATACCGACCAGACGCGTTTTTTGCGCGTCATCAAAAGTGTATTCCTGGCCAAGATCCGCCGCCATGAATTGCTGGAAATCGACGATTTCTACGAAGGGCCGGTGAAGGAATTAGGCGGAGACATCGCCGACCACCTTTTTTCGAAGCAACAAATGGATGAAGTTATTGAATTCTGCAATGAGCGGGTACTGGTGAAATGAAATCTTTTTCCGATCAATATTTAAACAGAATACGTATCACGCCGCAATTGTTGAGCCTCACGAACGCCTTGTCAGAGTATAAGGGGAAGGAGGTGTTATATACGCGGCAATCTCCCGATGTCTTGGAGAAGCTCGTCGAGCGGGCTAAAGTGGAAAGCGTCGAATCATCCAATCGTATAGAGGGAATTAACGTGAAACACGATCGTGTCGTTGATATCGTCGAACAGCAATCAACGCCGCGCAATCGTCCTGAAGAAGAGGTGGCTGGTTATCGGGACGCCCTGGAGTACATTCATGAGAATCACAAGGCCATCCCGGTTGCGCTCAATACGGTATCTTTGTTTCACCAGTTTTTATACAAGAACACCAATCAGACCGGAGGTGAGTTTAAGTGGGAGGATAATTTGATTATCGACCGGCTCAAGGATGGAACCGAGCGGGTACGTTTCCGTCCGCCTCCGGCCAGCCAAACATATCTTTATGTACATGAGCTGATGAACGCCTACAAATTTGTATCCAGCCAGCGTAATCTTTCGCCCTTGATATCGATTCCGCTTTTTATCCTGGATTATTTATGCATCCACCCTTTTAAGGACGGCAATGGGCGCACGGCGCGTTTGTGGGCGCTTTTGCTTTTGTATCACGCCGGTTACAGTGTCGGCAAGTACATCAGTCTGGAAAGGATTATTGAGCAAAGCAAGGAAACGTACTATGAGTCATTGGAGCGATCATCGCAAGGCTGGCATGACGAGAAGCATAATGTTGAGCCGTGGCTGCATTATTTTTGCGGGGTATTGATCGCGGCGTACAAGGAGTTTGAGTCGCGGGTTGGGGTATTCCGCGAAGAGAGCACAAAAACCGGCCAGATTAAAACATACGTCAATAAAGCGGTCATTCCTTTTTCTATTTCTGATGTTGAGCAGGCATGCCCCAATATCAGCCGGGATATGATCCGTTTGGTGTTGCGTGAGTTGCGCAATTCAGGAACAATTTATACTACGGGAAAAGGTCGTGGGGCAAAATGGGTAAAGAAATAGGGTAAAAAGCCTATTAAGTAGGTAATTTTATATATAAATACCCTATTTTTATGGAGGATATTCATGTTAAATCCTGAACTCAAGTCACAAATCCGCCGTTTATGGAACAAATTCTGGGAAGGGGGAATTGCCAATCCCCTGACCGCCATCGAGCAGATGTCCTATCTGATATTTATGAAGCGCTTGGAAGACATGGACTTCCAGCACAAAAAGGCGGCCGATCGGCGCAATGAAAAATATGTTTCCATTTATAAAGGGCAGGAAAACTGCCGCTGGTCTTACTGGATCAATATGCCGGCCGAAGAAATGATCGCCCACGTGCGCGACAAGGTATTTCCCTTTATCAAGACATTAAAAGACGACGATCATCATTTCAGTCAGTCTATGAAAGACGCGGTCTTTATGATTCCCCGGCCTTCCCTGTTGCAGGAATCCGTGCGCATCATTGATGAGCTCAATATTACCCAGCAAAATCAGGATACCCAGGGAGATCTTTATGAATATCTTTTAAGCGAACTGAAAACCTCCGGCAAGAACGGCCAATTCCGCACGCCGCGGCATATTATCCGGATGATCGTGGAATTGGTCAATCCCGTCTTGGGTGACCGGATCTGTGACCCGGCCTGTGGCACCGCCGGATTTTTGATCAACGCCTACCAGCATATCCTCAAAGAAAATACCTCGCCCGATGTTCTGGAAGTGGATGAAGACGGCGTACCGCACCATCTGGTGGGGGATAAGATCACGGATAAGAAACAGCGCGCGTTCTTGAAGGAAAAAGCCCTGCACGGGTTTGATTTTGACACGACCATGGTGCGGATCGCCTTGATGAACGCCGTCTTGCACGGCATCGACAAACCCAATATCCGCTACACGGATACGCTGTCTAAGACTTACGAAGAAAAAGAAAAATATGAGATCGTGCTGGCCAATCCGCCGTTTAAAGGCAGTATCGACAAAAGCGATATCTCCGATCGGCTGAAGCTCAAGACCACCAAGACCGAGCTTTTGTTCATGAATCTTTTTGTGGAATTGCTGGTTACCGGCGGCAAATGCGGGGTCATTGTCCCGGACGGTGTTTTGTTCGGCTCCTCCAACGCGCACAAAGAGGCCCGTACAATGCTGGTCGAGGAAAACGAACTGCAGGGCATCATCAAAATGCCCTCCGGCGTCTTCAAACCTTACGCCGGTGTTTCGACCGCGGTGGTGATCTTCGCCAAAGGCGGCACAACTGATAAGGTCTGGTTCTACGACATGCAGGCCGACGGCTTTTCGCTGGATGACAAACGTACCAAAACCCCGGACAAAAACGACATCCCCGACATCATTGCCCAGTGGAACGCCCGTGACAAAAAGAAATCACCCTGCAAAGGCGAGAAGTGGTTCTGGGTGGATGCGAAAGAAATCCGTGAAAACAAATATGACCTCTCCATCTCCCGCTACAAACCGGTGGAGTATGAGGAAGTGCAGTATGACTCGCCCCAAGCGATCCTAGCCAAAACCACAGCCCTCGAGGCTGAAATCGCGGGGGAAATTAAAGAAATTGAGGCATTGTTGAAATGAAGCTGACTTCATGAAAAAAGAATGAGAATGCGAGATCGGTTCAGGGAGCAGATGAGAAGATAAATGTCTTATATTTTACCAGTACTGTCCGGTTATAAGTTGAACATTGTCAATTGTTTATCGTTCTCAACGTTCTGGCCGTCGATATTAGTTTCTGTAAGTGCTTGCAATATAGGCGTTTTGTCGAAAATGGTCACGCTCAAAATTTGTAAAATTGTGTAAAGACTCGGTTTGAGGTTGAGACGTTTTTTGATAATGGCTACGAGCACGTAAACCGAGATTGCGATCCAGACCTGCGTCTTGACGGCGTTTTGCGATGTCCCGAAGAAAGCCTTGATGCGCAAATGCTGTTTGATCCAACGGAAAAAGAGTTCGACTTTCCAACGGCATTTGTAAAGTTGTGCTACGGTAATCGCGTCGACATCGAAATTGTTGGTCAGGAAGGTAAAACGTTTTTTGGTCTCGGAATCGAAAAATTTGATCAGACGAAGCTGTTCCGGATAATCTTTGGCTGATTGCACACCGGTTAAAAGAATTGTTTGATCGCACCGTAATCCTGTTGCTTTGTTGACTGGGCGCGAATAAAGACGCCGGTATTGTGTGTTGGATTTGATCCGGGTAATAAATGTCGCGCGCGCCTGATGTATAGTATACAAACGCGCAAAGTCGAGATACCCGCGGTCCATGATGTAGAACGATCCGGCTTCGAGGAACAGGATGTCCAGAACGTTTACATCCGCGACTTTTCCGTCGGTGATATTGATAAATGACGGGATTGGCCCGCGTAGATCCAAAAGCGTGTGAAGCTTGATCGCGCCCTTGCTCTTTCGAAAATGCGCCCATGGAAAAAGCGACAGACACAGGTCGATGGTTGTTGAGTCCAGCGCATAAACTGTATTTTCCAAATCGACCCCGAACGAATCTTCGCGATAAAGTTCGCGGGCTTGATGGATCAGAACCTGCGCGAAGTCTGCGTAAATGTGCCAGTCGCGATTCTCGTTGGCATCGGCCAATGTGCTTTTGGATATTGAGCCGCGAATGCCCATGTGATAAAGTTTCGGCTGCATGAATCGCAAGCACGCGGTGATGTCGCGCAAACTCTCGCGATAAGTCAATTGCGCAAAGCTCATGCACAAAAATTGATCCATGCACGAAAAATTCTTGATCCTGTAGTCGCCTTGATGCCGCGCAACACATTTGCGGAATTCGTGCAGTGGCAAGAATTCCATGACTTGAGAAAAGATTGTTTTTCCCGTGTTCATTGGACGCTCCTTTGTTGGTAGGAGCGCCAAAATAACACGCATTTGAATTCAAATCGATTAAAAGGTTTTTATGCATAACATAATAAAAATTATAGAGTTACAAAATTCAATTAAAAGTTAACCGGACACTACTGATATTTTACTGGATGAATCTGGAGACTTGGGCTTCGATTTTAGTCGAAAAGGGACGACAAATTATTTTCTTGTCACTTTCCTTAAATTATGTGACAAATATTCTGCTGGACAGGATATTTACCAGAAAGCTGGTCCCGGTCGATCAAGAAATTGTGTTTATTGCTTCCAAGAGGGAGACAAACGCGTTCTTAAACGAGAATTTTAGAAACTACCTCAAAGGTCAAGCGCTCAATACCCATAAGGTTAGATTGCACATTGAGATTAAGACGCCTTCAGAGGAGAAGGCGTTACAGGCGGTAGATTTTATTAGTTGGGCGGTTTTTAGAAAACACGAGTATCAGGACGGGTCTTATTACGACATGGTAAAAAAGAAAATCGTTGAAGAAAATCCTTTGTTCCCTTAGAAATGGTAAAGCCTCATTCGCTATTTACGAGGTGCCATTCCGGTACCCCACGAATGAGGACTTACTTACCACAGTAACAATCAAAATTTTTGACCGCCCCGACTACTCTTGCGAGAGGGCCCCATGGGCCCTTGTCATTAAGGCGGAACCTTTAAATTTGCGACCGGGGAAACCCCGATCCACCTCCAATTGCTTGAATTGCTTTAAGTATAGTTTATGTGTGTGTATGTGTCAAGGTTTCATTCAAAGAAGAGCCCTCGAGGCTGAAATCGCGGGGAAATTAAGGAATAGGGTTATGCCTTTGATGAACAGTGCAACAGGATTTCGTGCCCATCGTATGCTGGAAGTGGTAGTCAAGGGCATAACCCTATTAAGGAAAATGAGAAATTATTGAAATGAAGAATCGGACCGTGGCCATTAGTGACCTTTGTCAACAAATTCGAGGAGTCTCCTATAAAGGAGGGGAAGCAATCGATACTCCCCGAGATGGTTATTTGCCAATTTTAAGAGCGAATAATATTTGCGATGGAGAAATCTCTTATGATGATTTAGTGTTCGTGCCTCAAAAGTATGTTAGCAAGACGCAGGTTTTACAGAAGAACGATGTTGTTATCGCGGCATCGAGCGGAAGTCTCGAAATTGTCGGTAAAGCTGCTCAAATTAAAGGTGAATTCAAAGGAAGTTTTGGGGCTTTCTGTAAAGTTTTAAGGCCCAATTCAGATGTTGACTCTGCGTATTTCTCCTATTTTTTCAAAACGCCGTTTTATAGACATACAATTTCACATCTTGCGGCAGGGGCAAATATTAATAATCTTAGGAATGAACATCTTGATAATTTGAAGATTCCTTTACCTTCTTTTGAAATTCAAAGAAAGAATGTGGCATTTTTGTCGAAGGCTGAATCCGCTCTCGAAAAACGCCGCCAGACCCTGCGCCTGGCCGACGAATTCCTCAAATCCGTGTTTTTGGAGATGTTCGGGGAGCCGGGAGCCAATTTAAAGGATTTTAAAACCAGTCCCATTAGAGATTTGGTTAAAAAAGTTATTAACGAGGACCCCCCGCGATACCCGGCCAAGAGTTATTCTTACGTGGATATTTCATCTATAGATAATCAATTAAAGAAGATAACTGAAACTAAGCAGATTCTAGGGGAGGATGCGCCTGGCAGGGCAAGACAACTTTTACAAGCACAAGATATTCTGGTTTCAACAGTGCGCCCGAATCTAAATGCTGTTGGCGTTTTACCAGATGGGTTAAGCAACCCTATAGGATCAACGGGGTTCTGCGTATTGCGGGCCAATAGGGAGCTTGTCCTGCCAGAGTATTTATTTGAAATTTGTAAGACGTCTTTTTTTATTAAATCTTTAGTCAATGTTGCAAAAGGAGCCAGTTATCCGGCTGTCAGCGATAATGATATTTTAAGACTATCAATACCAGTGCCGTCTTTGCCTGAACAGCAAAAATTCGCCGAGCTTGTCCAGAAAGTCGAGAAACTCAAAGAAAAACAAAAACAATCCGAAACCCAACTCCAAAACCTCTTTAACTCCCTCATGCAAAGGGCGTTTAGGGGGGACATATTATGAAAAAAGTGTTTGTATTGGGGGCTGGTACAAGTCGTGATTTTGGGTTCCCATCGGGCATTGAGTTGATGAAGGAAATACATTCGTCCTGGGAGCATCCCGATGAGATTGCTATTAATAATTATGTAAATATTATGGAGAAGTTAAAAAAAGAATTTCGATCTCATCCGAATCGAATCGCTGTGGAGAAAATCAAGAAATTATCGTATAGGTTTTATTTATCGGGTGCCGATTCTGACTTTTTAAGTCAATGCAAAGATGAGGTTGACCTTCAATTTGGAAGACTGACCATTTTGAATGCAATTCTTAAAAAGGAACAAAAGACGAAACAGTTTGGCGATGGTACACTTTTCAAGTGGGAAGAGAACTGGTTGAGGGTTTTGTTTGGAGAGGAGTTTCGTTTCGAAAATGTTGAACAATTAAAAAAGAAGTTAGAAACAGAGCAATTTTATTTTGTGATATTCAATTACGATCGCTGTGTGGAACATTTTTTATATACGGCCATTCAAAATTATTACGATTTAAAAGGTGAAGACACAAAAGACATTATTAATAAAATGCGCTTTTATCATGTGTATGGACAGCTGGCTCCTTTGGAGTGGCAGCCAGAAGGCAATCCTATTAGATTCGGGGATGCTTTTGAAGGTGTATTCGATGACTTGTATCGTTTCGTTCCCAATATTAAGATTGTCAATGAAGACAGAGGTGACGTCGAGGACATCAGACATAAAATTGGCGCGCAAATCAGAGATGCCGGGAAAGTATATATTTTGGGGTTTGGTTTTCAGGATCCAAATTGGAAGCTGCTCGGGATTGATGAATATAAAAAACATCGTGCCAATGGATTGCCTTGGTCAGCCGGCAAGTTTCACTACACGAATTTTGGTTTAAGCAAACGACGTAGGGAACATATTCGGGGAAAACTATTTGGTCTCATATCCAATGGCACCGATTCGGCGAGATCATACGATTCGACGGTTTATGAATTCATGCATCACGATTATACGTGATATTCAGGTCAGACCTCATACAAAGGGCGTTTAGGGGAGAAATATAAGATGACTCTTCTGATTAGCCGAATCATTTTAACGCTGGTAATAGTCTATGTTACATATTTAATATGGACTTCGAATGTCGATCTGGTTTTGTGGTCTAAGAATGCGATTCGCGGGTGGTTGCCAATCAATAAGGAATTCCCAGAGAGTGTAAAAACAGAGCAAAGCCCCGAGATGATTAAAACATTAAGGGATAATGCAATGTGGTCTGTGGAAGGGTTTCAACAAGGGGATCGAAGGAGTTACCTAACATTGTTATCATGGGCAAGTAACCCAAAGGATACTGTAACAAAGAATTTGATTATATCTGCAATAGAAGAAATTAAAGACGTTTACGGGCAAACTGATGTTATGAGACAGCATATTGAACCAGTCCGCAACCCCCATCGTTGGTGGATTTGTAAAGAAAGCATCCCTTCTTGCCATGATGGATTTGAAGAACCAACAGGTTACAAAGCACAAAATATAATTAACCACCTTGCAAGAAAGTTGTGGCAAGAACGCGGAAGGGCCGCCAGTATTTTAAGAAATATCAAGACGGCTTCGGATAAAGATCGGATTAATGAGGATGCCACTATTAAAGAACAACTTTTCGATAAGCTTATAGAGCGTCTGAATCTCGAGAAGGAAAATAGCCTGTTTGTTGCTAAAATGGCGTTTGAGACATATAAAGATTTGACCGGATTTTCGTCGGACGGCGTTTTTGATTTCGCGGGCGCGATCAAAGACTGGGAAACGCGAAAAGAGAAAATTTTAAGAATGAATTTTTGAAAATATTTATTATGGAAGATAAATCTGGGAAAATCATCATCACGCGCAGGATGTGGCAGCTTTTGGCCGCCGCGGGGGTTGTCCTGTTGACCATTTTGGTCACGTATTATCCCTTGAACCCGCGTTACGGGCTGTGGGTGGGCGGGCAAATCTTCTTTATAGTTTTTGCCCTGGCCTATTTGCGAGAAGAAAGGAGGGCGACGCGATCGCCGGATTCCAACGCGGTCATCAACTGGAATCTGATCGAAGCGGGTTTGCTTTTAGCGAGCATCTTAGGATATTCTGTTCTGGCTTATGTCTGTCACTTTAGCAGGGAAGTTTTTTATGCCTATTTTTATACCGGCGCGTTGGGATTGCTGGGCGGAGTGGCGCTGGGCGAATGGTTGTGGCAGAATACCAGGTTAAAGGAACTTGATGAGACTTGCCGCCAACGGTATTGGGCAAATTATAAGGATTCAATTCTTTGATCGTCCACGATAGTGTTCCATTATTGCAATTGTATCGACGTATGATACAATGAGAAACATTTAAGAGGAGTTTCCGGTTATCCGGATAACCGGTTACCCGGATCTCCGGAGCGGGTGGGAAAACAGTCACTATGTCCGACGATATTACCAGAAGAATTGACGCGATAGATGCGCAGCTCAAGCATCTGAGGGGGTTTCTTTGACCTGCCGCAGAAGGAGGAGTCCATCCGTTCCATCCAGGAGCGGATGTCGGAGGCGAATTTTTGGGACAATCCCGGCCAGGCCAACAAGATCATGCGCGAGTTGAAGTACCTGAAAAGCTGCGTTGAACCCTTCGATCAGAGCACCAAACGGCTGGAAGATATCCGTGAATTAACCGTTCTTTCCAAGGATGACCCGGAATTTTTGAATCATGTGCAGGAAGAATTGGCCCAGCTAGAATCCGAGGTCAACAAGCTTGAACTTCAGAGTATCCTTTCGGGACAGTTCGACGCCAATAACGCGATCCTGAGCATCAACGCGGGCGCGGGCGGGACCGAATCCTGTGACTGGGCGAATATGCTGCTGCGCATGTACACCCGCTGGGCGGAAGACAACAACTGCAAGGTCAAAGTGCTGGATATCCTCGCCGGTGAAGGGGCAGGGATCAAAAACGCGACGTTGAGCATCGAAGGCGAGATGGTCTATGGTTATTTAAAGGGTGAAAAAGGCGTGCACCGTCTGGTGCGTATTTCGCCTTTTGATGCCAACAAAAGACGGCATACCTCGTTCGCTTCCGTGGATGTCATTCCTGAGATCGAAGAAGACATTGACATCGAAATAAACCCGGGCGACCTGCGCATTGATATCTTTCGTTCCTCCGGACCCGGCGGGCAAAGTGTCAACACGACCGACTCCGCGGTGCGCATGACGCATTTACCGACGGGAATTGTCGTCCAATGCCAGAATGAACGCTCGCAGTTGCAAAACCGGCAAGTGGCCATGAAAATTTTGCGGGCCAGATTGTATGAATTAAAGCGCCGCGAGCAGGACGAGCGCATGGCCCAGGAATACGGCGAGAAACAAAAGATCGAATGGGGCAGCCAGATCCGTTCCTACGTCATGCATCCCTACACGATGGTCAAAGACCACCGCACCGACGTGGAAACCGGGAACGTCACCAAAGTGATGGATGGGGATTTGAGGATTTTTATAGAGGCGTATTTGAAGGTGAAACCGGAGAAATAGTGGTAATAGTGGTAAAGTGATAAAGTGGTAAATGGTAAAAAAATAATTGGCTGAATTTTTTCCGTACTTTTTACCACACTACCACTTTTACCACTTTACCGCTGAGCAATGTTATGTTTGATTTCTTAATCCGCAAACAAGTTATCCCCAGCGCCCAGCGGTTTATCGACCGTCTGGAGCCGAAGGTCGCGGTCCACGTGCCCATCGACCTGCCTTTGCCCTCCCTTAAAGTTCTCAAAACATTTTCCGCCACAGTTGCCAAAATAAACGCGCTGGAGAATCAGATGGCCGCGCTCACTTCCGAACAGTTGCGCGCCAAAACGGATGAATTCCGCGGCCGGTATCAGCAGATGATCACAAAGGAAAAAGAGGATCTGCGGCGGCTTGAAGATCTTTACTGGAAAGCTGTCACACCTGAAGAGAAAAATGATCTGCAGAATCAGGTCGACGCCGCCCGCAAGGGATTCCGTACCGCCAGAAAGAAAGTCCTGGATGGTATTTTGCCGGAAGCCTTCGCCGTGGCGCGCGAGACCGGCAAGCGCGTCTTGAACATGCGGCATTTTGACGTTCAGCTCATCGGGGGGATGGTCCTCAACGAAGGCAATATCGCGGAAATGGCGACCGGTGAAGGGAAAACTCTGGTGGCAACGCTCCCCGCGTATTTGAACGCCTTGACCGGCGACGGCGTCCACGTGGTGACGGTCAATGATTATCTGGCCGGCCGCGACCGCGCCTGGATGGGGCCGATCTACGAATTTTTGGGACTGACCGTCGGGGTCATTGAGCATGATATGGACCCCGCCAGCCGCCAGCAGGCCTACGGCTGTGATATCACTTACGGTACCAACAACGAATTCGGGTTCGATTATTTGCGCGACAACATGGTCATCAGCCGCCAGGCCATGGTCCAGCGCGGGCATTATTTCGCTATCGTTGACGAGGTCGACAGCATCCTCATCGATGAGGCGCGCACGCCGCTTATCATCTCCGGCCCCGCGGAGGAATCCACGGACAAATATTACCGCGCCCATGAGATCAGCCGCCAGCTCCAGGGCAAACGCATCGCGGATGAAAGCCAGGAAAAGCTCAACGCGAAATACCGCGGCGAGGAAGAGGACCTGACCAAAGGGGTCGATTATGTGGCCGACGAGAAAACAAAAGCGGTCTCTCTTTCCGAAGCCGGTGAGGAAAAAGTGGCCAAACTTTTCGGCATCGCGAATATCCATGATATGGAAACCATCGAATACCGCCACCATATCCTGCAAGCGTTAAAGGCCAAAGAATTCTTTGCCAAGGACGTCGAATACGTCGTGCGCGACGGTGAGGTCCTCATCGTCGATGAATTTACCGGACGATTGATGCCCGGACGCCGCTGGTCCGACGGGCTGCACCAGGCCGTTGAGGCCAAGGAAGGCATCAAAATCGAGCGCGAGAACCAGACGCTGGCGACGATCACCTTCCAGAATTATTTTCGCATGTATGAGAAACTCTCCGGCATGACCGGTACCGCGTACACCGAGGCCAACGAGTTCAAGCAGATCTATAGCCTCGATGTGGTGGCCATGCCCGCCAACCGTAAATTGCAGCGCGTCAATCACGCCGATTGCATCTATAAAACGATCAAGGAAAAGTTCAATGCCGTTGTCACCGAGATCGAAGAATTCCATAGGCGCGGCCAGCCGGTTCTGGTGGGTACCATCTCCATCGAGAAATCCGAAATGCTTTCGAAAATGCTCAAGCAAAAGGGGATCGCCCATCAGGTCTTGAACGCCAAATATCATGAGCGTGAAGCGCACATCATCGCGCAGGCCGGGCGGTACCAGGCCGTGACGATTGCCACCAATATGGCCGGACGCGGAACGGACATCATGCTCGGCGGCAATGCCGAACATCTGGCGAAAAGTCTGGCGGAAGAAAAGCTTGAAGATAAAGATGATCACGCGCAAAGGGACGAATTGACGCGCAAATTCATCGAGCAATTCCGTCAGCAGGTCAAGGACGAACATGAAAAGGTGGTGGCGACAGGAGGACTGCACGTCCTGGGCACCGAACGCCATGAGTCGCGCCGCATCGACAACCAGCTGCGCGGCCGCCAGGGCCGCCAGGGCGATCCGGGTTCCTCACGATTTTATGTTTCCCTTGAAGATGATCTGATGCGGCTTTTTGCTTCAGACAAGATCATGGGGATCATGGATAAATTGGGCATGGAGGAAGGCCAGGTGCTCGAGCATCCGTGGCTGACCATGGCCATCGAGAACGCGCAAAAAAGGGTGGAGGCGCACAACTTCGAGATCCGCAAGCACCTGCTGGAATTCGACGATGTCATGAACCGTCAGCGCGAAGCGATCTACTCGATCCGCCGTTACGTCCTGGAAAGCAATGACGTCAAGCACCTGATGCTCGAATCCATCGAACAGATGGCCGCCGGTGTCGTCGCCGGCTATGTGGTCGCCGGAGAAGATGCCGGCTTCGACGCGGAAGGGTTGGATATTTATCTTAAAACGAAATTCCATTATGACCTGGGCGAACAAAAGAGCGCTCTGGCCGGGATGCCCCAGGAACAGATCCGGGGGTCGATCTCCGAGGGTTTGCTGGCGTTGTATGAAACAAAAGAGAAAGACATCGGCGCGGAACAATTGCGCCAGATGGAACGGATGCTGTTGTTGCAGACCATCGATACCAAATGGAAGGACCATCTCTACGCGATGGACCAGTTAAAGGAAGGCATCGGACTGCGTTCTTTCGCCCAGCGCGACCCGATCATTGAATATAAGCGCGAAGGCTTCGAGATGTTCCAGACGATGTATGATTCCATCCATCAGGAAGTCACGGAGATGATCTTCAGGATCCAGAAGGTCGATCCATCGGCGCGGATGAGAAGTGTTTTTGGTTCCGTCCCTCAAAAATTAGTCCACGATGAGGTTTCCAGCCTGTCTGCCGGGCAGGTCCTGTCAAAGGCGAAGCCTTATACGGGACAGGCAGGTCTCCCGGGACAACGGCCGCCTGTTCCCTTCTCGATGCCGACGGGTCAGAATATTCCGGGAGAAAGACCTCCGCGGCCCCCGGCCCCGGCGCCCATCCATAAAACCGGGCCGAAGGTCGGGCGCAACGACCCGTGCCCTTGCGGCAGCGGCAAGAAATACAAAAAATGCTGCGGGCAGTCCGTCTAAATTTTTCGAAGTATAAAAATTTTTCTTGACATATTTATTATTTTATGTAAATTAAATATAAAAGCTAATTTTATATCAATTCATAAATAGTACTAAAAATGAATTCCCAGCAAATCAATCGTAAATTCGCCAATCCGTTCCGTCCAGGCGCAGGCCATATGCCGCCACATTTAGCTGGACGCGAAAAGGAAAAAGAAGAGTTTTTAAGGCTTATCGCACAAAGTACAATACTTGAAAATATGGTACTTACCGGATTGCGAGGTGTCGGTAAAACGGTACTACTTGATGAATTTAAACCAATGGCCATTAACCAAGGTTGGTTTTGGGTTGGGACCGATCTTTCAGAGTCAGCCAGTATTAGTGAAGCTAATCTTGCTACACGGGTTCTGGCTGATTTGTCCGTTCTGACATCAAATATTATTATAGGCAAGAAACAGATTCCTCAGATGGGTTTTTCAAATCTTTCTACAGAGGTTGATACCAGAATGGGGTTCGATTTTTTATCCGCCCTATTTAACAGTACTCCGGGATTGATATCGGATAAATTAAAAAATGTTTTAGAAACAGTATGGAGTGTTTTAAAACAGACAAGCACAAAAGGATTAATTTTCGCTTATGATGAGGCCCAAAATTTATCCGACCAACCCGCGAAAGATCAATATCCTCTTGGGATATTGCTGGATGTTTTTCAGTCTATACAAAAAAAGGATATCCCGTTTTTACTGGTTTTAACAGGTTTGCCAACATTATTTCCTAAGCTTGTGGAGTCCAGAACTTTTACGGAACGGATGTTTAGAGTGGTAGTCCTGAAACGTTTAAATGAAAAAGACAGCAAGGATGCTATATTAAAACCTGTCCAGAGCGCCCAATGTCCGATTAAATTGAGTGATGAATCTGTCAATTTAATTGTGAAGCATTCGGGGGGGTATCCTTATTTTATACAGTTTATCTGCCGGGAAACATATGATGTTTTTCTCTCCAAAATTGCTTCGGGTGAGACACCCACAGTTCCTGTTAATGAGATCACCCGAAAATTAGATACGGATTTTTTTGCTGGAAGGTGGGCGCGCGTAACTGATCGACAAAAAGAACTTCTATTCATTATTGCAAAACTTCCCAATAGCGAGGAGGAATTCTCTGTTCAGGATGTAGCTGAGAAGTCCAAAGAGATGATGGAACATCCATTTAGTCCAAGCCATGTTAACCAAATGCTTAGTTCCCTGAGCGACAATGGTTTAGTATATAAAAATCGTCATGGTAAATACTCATTAGCTGTTCCTCTTCTTAGTCAGTTTATATTACGGCAACATGAACAGTCAGGAAGCGTAATATAGTTTTTGAATGATTCCATACCCGTTGTTACGAATTTTAAAAGACAGCCGAGGTTTTTGAATGGTTAGAAAATTCTCTGAAATAAAACGGATTCTGCGCGATTATAAAGCCGAACTCCGGGCGCATGGGATCCGCGTCAGGAAAATGGTCCTGTACGGTTCTTGCGCCAGAGGCAATCCCAGGTCTTATAGCGATATTGACGTGGTTGTTATTTCGCCGGATCTCGCCAAATTTTCCGCATTAAAACGTCAGGAATTCCTGGCGAAACATACCATCCCGGTGGACGCGCCCCTTGAGGTCATCGGCTATACGCCCGCGGAACTCAATAAAGCAAAAGACAGCATATTCGGTCAAATTATCCGCGAGACGGGGATTGTTTTCAATTAGTAGTACGCTCAATCCTTCAATGTGTTGCATCCTTAACCTCTGAATTTGAACCTTCTTAAATACAAAGTTTTGGCTTTCCCAATGATCGACCTCTGGCTTCTGAGGGCCGTTACCGGCATCAGCGCCTTTTTGTTATTTCAGATAGAATTGATCATCGCCAAAATATTTTTGCCGTATTATGGGGGCAGTTATCTGGTGTGGGGGGCCTGTGTCGTGTTCTTCCAGGCGGCGTTGTTGGCCGGGTATCTTTTCGCCCATGGGCTTATTCAAAAATATGGCATGCGGCGGTACCGTTGGGTGCATCTTTTTTTGATCTTTTTACCGTTGTTATTTTTCCCGGGGCGGCCGCTGGCCGCGGGGCCCTCGGGATATTCTCTGCCGCTGGCCCTGGATGTTTTTTTGCGGCTGTGCGCGACGATCGGCCCGGTCTTTTTCGTCCTCTCGACGGTCAGCATCACCTCTCAAATGTGGCTTTCCTCGTCCTCGCTTTCTTCAAAGTTTAATCCTTATGCGCTGTATTCGGTATCCAACTTCGGGTCCTTCGCGGCCTTATTGAGTTATCCCTTTGTCTTCGAGGCATATTGGGACATTTCCCAGCAACTGCAGTTCTGGTCCGTCCTTTATCTTGTGTTCGCTGGATTGAGTGTCTGGGCAGGGCAAAAAATAAGAATAAAAGAAAAGGTGGTTGCTCCAGACCAAGCTGATGGAGAGACAGGACCATCCCGGAAAGTCCAATGGTTCTTGCTGGGGTTAGCGGGGGTGATGGTGTTCCTTTCCGTTAACAACATCATCACCAACGAGATCGTCCCTGTGCCGTTGTTATGGATCATGCCGCTGGGGTTATATTTGTTGTCCTTTGTCCTTAATTTCCGCGAAAGGGCCTGGTGCCCGGCGTGGATCGTCCGGTATATCCCGTTCTGGCTGGGCATCGCGGCGGTCATGTTTTTTCTTGTGGAAGAAAAAATATTCCCCATACCCGTCTCTTTAATTTTGTTGTGCGGTATCCAGTTCATTTTGTGCATGTATTGCCAGAACCGGCTGATTTCGTTAAGGCCGCGCGACGACCGGCACCTGACATTCTTTTATGTCATGTTCTCTTTCGGAGGGTTTGTCGGCGGGGTATTGACTGCCTGGTTCATCCCGGTAGTCTCTTATTCGATTATCGAATATCTGATCGGGCTTGTGGTCATAGCCGCGACGCTGGTATTCGAGGAGAGAAGGTTTTCGTTGCGCTGGCGGCACATCCTGTGGACCGTCGCTTTGGTCGCCGCCGTCATAACGTGGCCGACATGGTATCCCCGGTATAACTTTTGGTGTTTGTTGATGGTGTTGATGTTGTTCCGGCTTGTGTTCTGTTCTGCCTTTAAAGGCGCTCCCGCGGCGGTGGTTTTGAGCCTGGTCCTCTTGGGGGGAATCGCGTATTATCCGCTGGACCAGTTCAACACATCCAGGATCGTGCAGATCAAAAGAAATTACTATGGCATAAGCAAGGTCCTTGACTCCAATGGCATCCGCAGCCTGGTTCACGGCGAGACCCTGCACGGCGCCCAGTATCTCGCGCCAGACGAGAGGAATCATCCGCTCACATATTACAGTCTCCCGATGCCGATAGGAGAGATCCTCTCTTCAGATGTTTTTTTCTTCTCGCGCATCGGTCTTGTCGGGTTAGGGACGGGGGCGTTATCCGCGTACGGGAAGCCGCACCAAACCCTGGATTTTTACGAGCTGGACCCGGACATATATATCATTGCCAACCAGTACTTCACGTATTTACGGGATTCCGCGGCCAAGATCAATTTTATTATCGGAGACGCCCGTCTCTCGCTGGAAAAAGATAAAATGGCGCGTTATGACCTGCTGATCGTGGATGCTTTCGGGGGCGACAGCATCCCTTTTCATCTTCTGACGAAGGAAGCGATATCCCTTTACCGCGAGCGCCTTAGCAGCGCCGGGATTTTGATGTTCCATGTCAGTAATCGTTATTTGGAGCTAAGGAGCGTCCTGGCGAATGCAGGCGCTTCGCTGGACGCTCATGTCGGGTTTAAGGTCGGCAAAGACTCATCTTTGATCGACATCGTGTCCACCTGGGTCGTGATCACCTGGGATGACGCTTCGTTCGCGACCTTGCGCTCCGGGTTCGGTTGGAAAGAACTGACCCCGGGCGCCTTTGGCAAGACGCGCCTTTGGACCGACCGTTATATCAATATCCTCCCCACGATAAAACTTCAGCAGTTTTTGGAATCCATTAAATCTTTTACGCCGTTTAGCTGGTAGGCAGGAGTGATCTGTTGTTCTCTGGAAAATATCCATTGGTACGAATACTTTTCTTGAACGCTTTGTCCGCGGGGCTGCTCATTTTGGCGTTCCCCCAAACGGATATCTGGCCCTTGGCCTGGATCGGGCTTGTTCCTTTGTTGCGCGGTCTGGACGGGCAAACGCCGGCGCGCGCGTTCGCTCGCGCGTATTTGTGCGGCATCCTTTTTTTTGCCGGGACGCTTTACTGGCTGATCCATGTGACGTTACCGGGAATGGTTTTGCTGGCCGCGTACCTTGCCGTCTATTTCGGCCTCTTCGGGGCTGGATATAATTTTCTTGCCGGATCAAAAACAGCCTGGAAACCCTTCGGTATCGCCGGCCTGTGGACGCTTTTGGAATTCACCCGGGCGCATTTCTTGACCGGGTTTGGGTGGGCCAGCCTGGGGTATTCGCAATACAAAAATCTTTTGTTCATTCAGATCGCGGACTTGACGGGCGTTTACGGGGTGTCGTTTTTGGTCGTGCTGATCAATTGTTTCTTGAAAGAAATTCTTGAACTTGTTCTTGCTCAAAAACGTTTCGGCAAAAGCGTGTTAGTTTTATCGTTGCGCGTTCCTGTCATCGTGCTGGTGCTGGTGTCGGGATACGGTATATCGCGGTTAACGCAGTTGCGTCAGACCACGGCAACACCGGGTGTTGCCGTGGTTCCCCAGGCCTCGATCGCGGTCATCCAGGCGAACATCCCGCAGTCGATGAAATGGTATGAACCCGCCTGGCCGGACATCATGGCGCGTTACAAGATCCTTACCGGGGCCGCGGCAAAAGAGAAGCCGGATCTGATCATCTGGCCGGAAACATCTTATCCCGGGATATTATGGGAAGATAAGAAATTATTTGACGAGCTGCGGGGTTTCGTCGCGCGGCTGGGTGTCCCGCTTTTGGTCGGCTCGATCGTGCGCGAGAACGGCCATTACTATAATACCGCCATTTTGTTATCAAAAGACGGGGAGATCCTTCAGCAATATAAAAAGATCCATCTGGTGCCCTTCGGAGAATATATTCCGTTACGTCCTTTATTTCCCTTTTTAGAACATATTGTGCCCATCGCGGATTTTACGGCCGGCGGAGAGTACACCGTTTTTGATTTTCCGCAAAAGGAGGGCGCCAAAGCCAAGGGTGGCGGGAGATCTTTTTCCGTTCTGATCTGTTTTGAGGATACGCTCGCGGGGCTCACGCGGCAATTCGTCCGGCAGGGGGCGGGACTTTTGGTCAACATGACCAACGACGCCTGGTTTAAGGATACCAAAGAGCCGTTCATGCACGCGCAGGCGTCGGTTTTCCGAAGCGTAGAGAACCGGCGGTCGCTGGTACGCGCCGCCAACACGGGGGTGAGCTGTTCTATCGACGCCTCCGGGCGTGTGGTCCAGGCCGTAGCGGATGAGCGCGGCAAGAAAACCTATGTGGCGGGATACGCGATCATGAAGGTCCGGTTTGACCGGCAAAAAACTTTTTATACGCGCTACGGAGATGTTTTTATAATGGGTTGTTGCGCGTGTCTGTTATGGGCGGCCGTCCGCAGGAGAAGGATCTTCAAACGGTAAAGAATCCGGCAGTGTTTTTGTTGTTCCTCAAGATGGCTGATGAGCAGAGGCTGGCCGCCGATCAAAAAGCCTTCGTTAATTCCGACTTCGACAGGCTATTTTGAAACGTGCTTTTGAAGGAAATTGAGCTATATGAGGACTAATTTGGAATAATATTGCAGTTAGTGTAAATATAAATTAGCACTATTTATAATAAAATGTGAACTGCTATTGACATAATTAAATTATCCTGTTATTCTTAAATCATGAAGAAAGACTCAATTCTCCCAACCGAGGCCGAGATATTACATGCTCTGCGAGACATCAATCCTTTTTGGATCAATAAGGATTGGCCAGATCTTCCTGCAATTCGTCGATATCCATTTTACAGTGCCATTAGCTATCTACAGGAACTTGGCTCGCAGAGAGCTATATTTTTTAGAGGATTTAGAGGCGTTGGAAAATCAACGTTGTTGCGACAGATGGGAGTTTGGCTTAGAAATGAACAAGAAATTAAAGCCTGGAATATTGTTTATGTCGATTTTGAAAAACGGCCTTTGCGGCAGATCCCGTGGAACGTTTGGTTTAATACTTGGGAAAAGGAACTCAAGCCTTCTGAAGGCTTGGTTTATTTTCTTCTGGACGAAATTCAATACGCGGATGGCTGGGTCCAGGAAGTGCGGTCGTTGCTCGTTAACCCTCGATATCGAATTGTTGCCACCGGGAGCGCGGCGGCGGAAATCCAGACCGCGCTGGATCAGGAAGTCCGTCGCTGGATATCCCTTCATGTGCCGGCTCTGCTTTTTCATGAGTACCTGCTTATTTTTCATCCTCAAGAATACGCAAAAATCGAAAATGATATCCTTAAAGGACAGGTGTTTTTTGAGAAAGGGATTTTTGACGCGGCAGAGATGGGCCGTGTTTTTGATACATTAAAGGACCTTTTTAAAAACTATCTTTTGCGCGGAGGTTTTCCAGAAGTTGCAAAAACAAAATTGAGCCTTCCGGAGGTCCAGCGAGTTCTCACCGATGTCGTCGACAAAGCGCTTTACCAGGATATGAGAACCCAGTTCTCCCGGCAGGACATTGAAAATCTTGAGCGACTTCTTGAGTATGTTTGTCGGAACCCCGGCGTTTTACTGGATAAATCCAAGGTGTCCGAGACTCTTGAAGTCAGTCGGCCCACAACCGCCCGTTATGTTAAAGCGCTGGACGATGGAGATTTTATCCGGAGTTTGAGTAATCATAATAGAGGCGGGAAAAAAGCATTAAAAGCAAAACCCAAGTTGTATCCCGCCGACGCGTCTTTGCGAAACGCTGTGTTGGGGCGGACAGAAGAGGTGTTAAACCAACCCGAAGAGATGGGACACATCGTTGAGGGAGTGGTTGCCACGCACTTGAGCGCTTACGCGCAGGCCGAAGGCGGACAAGTCGGTTACTGGCGAAAGAACGATAATGAGGAAGTTGATTTTATTTACCAAAGAACAGATGGTAAATATTGGGTTATCGAGTCAAAATACGGACAGCCCGATCCCAAATGGCTGCGAGCTTTCATACAATGGTCAAAATCCGAGAGAGAACGAGTGTCGTCTTGTTTTTTGGTGAATCGGGATAAGACCGGGATCGGCGACCGGACCCCCCCGACGGATTGGCCTTTACAGTGCCGGTTAAATGTTGTCCCGGCCCCGGTGTTTCTTTATCTTTTGAGCCGGGAATTGTGGATGAAAGCAAACATCAATGAAAATAGTGTGGGAAGCATGAAAGCGAATACAGGGGCGCTTACCGGTAAAGTAGAAGTTGGGGAAGTACGTAAACAACAGTAAGCCGTCCGGGGCCTAAGCATGATTAAAAAAATGACATCAGGAGAATAATTTTATGCAAGTGGACAGCGCGATATTGGCGGATTTTGTTCAAGAGAATCATGGAAAATTATATATTACCGGCGGCGGCATTGACACCCTCTTTGCGAACGCGGTCCCTGTCAGGCACCCATCCTTGGGAATCGCATTTCGGTTGACCCTGAGCCCCGCGGAATTGGGACGTCCTCACCAATTAGAGATTTTGCTTGTGAACGCGGATGGCGGTCGACTCGCAACGGTAACGGCAAAAATTCAGGCTGATCGTCCGCCACAAGGGACAACGGGATGGCCGGTCAGTGTTCCTTTAGCCATTAATTTCGCTAATATCGAATTCCCGACCTTTGGTGATTACCAGTTCGATTTAATGGTCAATAATTCTTCGATTAAAGATATCCGTTTTCGAGTCGTTCCGGCCCCATCTGTTCAAAAACCTGTTTAATTTAGACTGATTAAACCCCTTGCTTTGCAGGTGGTAATGGACGCGTGGTTAAACCGATTATTTATGTTTACTGCTACAACCCGAAGAACCGGCATAATCGTAAAGAGAGTGAACGGTTCAAGGTCTTCACCTACGATGAGCTCACCAAGCGGGATAAGGCAAACCTCGATATTCTCTGGTTGAAGGACGAAGCTCTGGTAGACAGTGCGAATCTCCCCGCGCCAGAAATCATCGCCGCTGACATCACCGCTGACCTCGAAGCCGCGCTGGAACAGTTTGCTGAAATTGCGGATGATCTTAAGAAGAAGGAATAATGATCAAGACTCTGCATGACCGCAAGTGAAGCTTGCCGAAGTAAAGACGACAGCGCCCTTTAATTTTAAAGGGCAGGAGGGCTTATTGATGGACCAAGGCGCCATTCCACCGACGGGCTCAGGATCATTCGGTCGAAAGAATCATGAGCCTGCCGAATGAGTTCGAAGGAATGGTGAGCGCAGTCGAACCATAAATTGACCGCCCCGAAGATTGCTTTAGAGAAACTAGCGAAGGGCGAGAAAGTGCCCAAAGAGTTTCTCGAGTTGGCCGCGAAGGAGCTGAACGCGGTCGTTACTTTGTTGCAGGAAGAATCCCGAACAAGATGAACTTTTCGTTTGCCTTTGAAGCAATTAGGGGTTATAATTGTATCAGAAAGTGAAGCGATTCTACTTCGCTCAATTGTTTTCACATTGAGCTTCGTAGAACAAGTTCCCATGAAATATATCTGGCAAAATAAGGATTGGACAGACTTTTCCTGGCAGAGTGACGCGCTTTTGCCTCTTCTGGGAAAGGCAAGGCAAACCCAGGGGAAGATCCTGACCAGGGTGAGGTCTTTGGGGCTCGCGTTGACCCATGAGGCGCAGGCCGAGGTCTTGACCGAAGAGGCTGTCAAAACATCGGCCATCGAAGGCGAGGTTTTAAATAGAGATTCGGTCAGATCATCTGTAGCCCGGCATTTGGGATTGCCACAAGCGGGATTACCGCGCGCCGAGCGCCATATCGACGGATTGATAGAGATCTTGCTTGACGCGGCAAAAAATCATGCCAAGCCGCTTGCCGGTAAAAGGCTTAAAGGCTGGCAGGCCGCTTTATTCCCGACAGGTTACTCCGGCTTGCATAAGATCCGCGCGGGAAAATGGCGTGACACAGATGTGCAGGTTGTCTCCGGGCCGGTGGGCCGCGAGAGGGTCCATTTTCAGGCTCCTCCCGGGGAAAGGGTTGATCAAGAGATCAAGAGTTTCCTTCTCTGGTGGGAAAAGAGCCCTGGAAATACCGAAGGTTTTTTACGCGCGGCGATCGCGCATTTTTGGTTTGTCACGATCCACCCGTTTGAGGATGGGAATGGACGCATCGCCCGGGCGTTGACCGACATGGCGTTGGCCCAGGATGAAAAATTGCCGGTGAGATTTTACAGTCTTTCATCCCAGATCATGGAAGAGCGAAATGCCTATTATGCCGTCTTGGAAAAATGTTCCAAAGGCGGCCGTGATATTACCGCATGGCTAGAGTGGTTTTTGGGATGCCTGATACGGGCGATGGAAAGATCGGAAACGATCATCGCAAAAGTTTTGGCTAAAGTAGAATTCTGGCAAAGACACAGTCAAACGACCATGAATGAACGCCAGCGAAAAGTTGTCAATCGTCTTTTAGCCGCGGGTGTTGGGCAGTTTCAGGGCGGCTTAACGACGCGCAAATATGTTTCGTTGACAAAGACAAGCCGCGCCACGGCCTTTCGTGAGATCGCGGACCTTGTGGAGAAAAAAGTGTTGGTCCAGAATTCTAAAAGCAATGGCCGAAGCGTCAGTTATGATCTTGGTCCATAAAGCGACTTCCAAGAAAACAAATTTAAGACTTTTCACTTTTAAAGGAACGTTTATAATAAACACAGGAGAAATGGCCGATGAAATCTAACTCGTTAGGATTGCGAATCTTATGGTGGGCGGAAATCGTTGTCGGCGCGCGGGCGCTGTTGTTTTTCGTCCCCGTGATGATCAGCAAATGGCAGTTGCGGAGTTTGTCCGCTTACGCCCTGGAAGATTGGTTTATGTGGGTCGCGACGTTCGCGTCGCTGCTTTATTTCTTGATCGGGGTCGTTTCTCTTTTGGGGCATAAGTTGTGGCGCATTTTCCACGTGGTGGCGATGCTTGTCGTTATGTCGCTGACGTTTGGATTGTGGAATATGAGTACACAGCGGCAGGTTTCTTTGCCGCCTCTTTATCTATTGCCGGCTGTTTGGGCATTATTTTTGACAGCCGCGGCAGGACTTTCGCGTTTTAAACGCGAAAGTCCTAATTCGATCAAAGCAAAAGCGCAACGGGCGTAAAGGGCCAGAGGAGAAGTCATGCTTAAGAAAATTTATGATCTGAAGATCATCGGGACCGGGCTGGCCGTATTGTACGCCACATCGCTCTTGGTCTTCCTGCGTTTTGCCGGCATTGAAGATCTGCCGCTACGCACGTATATCTATATCGGCATCTTCGGCGTTATGTTCATCGGCGCGGTCGCCGTCGTTTCCCTCAAAGAGTGGGGGCGACAGCTGATCGTGATCATGAACGCCATCATGTTCGTTGTGCTTTTTTCCAAATATATCCCCAAGATCGACATTGTCCCTCTGGCTTATATCTTCATGAACATCATCGTCTTTTTATATTTCAGCCAGTCGGGCATCCGGATGTATTTTCACGACAAGAAATTCCAGAAATGGTACAGCCTGCTTTTGATCGATGATGATGAGGCCTTCATCAAGACCATCCGTCCGGTCTTGATCGCGCACGGCTGTTCCGTCTTGACCGCCGGCACGGGCGAGGAAGGATTGCAGATCGCCGCGTCCCAAAAGCCGGACATGATCATTCTCGACGTGTTTTTACCGAAAATGAAAGGAAGAGAAGTGTGCAGGGCCCTTAAGGCCAATGAGGCCACCAGGAGCATTCCGGTCGTTTTTATGACCGCCAAAGACGCCGATGAAGATATACAGGCGGAACGGGAAGCGGGCGCCGCCGCCCATTTAACGAAACCTTTTCAGCCGAAACGCCTGATCTCGACGATCCGCGCGATCCTGGAGCCCAGGTAATCCTGCGTCTTCCTTCCAGTAGAATTTTCATGAATTTTGAACATTATGTAAAGAATTTTCAGCGGGCCCTGGCGCGTTACGGCCTGTTCACGTCGGCGTGGATCCTCGACCGTCTGCCGTTTGGCATGGTGGAATTCTTCGCGCGTTGTTTGATCGCGGCGGGTTTCCGGTTCACGCTCAGGCAGCGGAGGATCGCCCGGGAAAGCTTGGGAATCGCTTTCGGTAAAGAAAAGTCTTCCCGTGAAATAGACGGGATCATCCGGCGATGTTTTGAAAATTTTGGGTACGGCATGATCGAGATGCTTTATTTTATGTCGCATCCCCAATTGACCGACCGGATGGTGCGCTGGGAAGGTAAGGAACATTTAGACAACGCGTTGGCGCGAGGCCGCGGGGTGATCGCGGTCACGGCCCATTTTGGTAATTTTCCTTTGATGATGCTTTGTTGCGCGCGCCAAGGGTATAAGACCGCCTCGATCATCCGCCCGGCGCGCGACGCGGCGCTGGAGAAATATTTGTTCCGGCGCAGGAGCGAGTGCGGCGTCAATACGGTTTACGCTGTCCCCCGGCGGGAATGCGTGATCAACGCCCTCAAGGCTTTATCCGGCGGGGAAGTGTTGTTCATCCCTCTGGACCAGAATTTCGGCGGCGACGGCGGGGTATTTGTTGATTTTTTCGGACAAAAAGCCGCGACCGCCACCGGCCCGGTCGTGTTCGCCCGGCGCTCCAGGGCGCCGATCGTCCCGATGTTCATCATCCGGGAAAAAGACGGTTCGCACACCATTATGGTGGAACCGGCCTTTGAGCTTGAAGAGCGTCCTGATGATGAGGAGGAGGTCGCCGTCAATATCGCCCGGCTGACCAATTTGATCGAGCGGTATATCCGCCGTTATCCGCACGAATGGGGATGGATGCATCGCAGGTGGAAAAGTAAACCGTCCGGATATCCGGATACCCGGGTAACCGGATAGCCGGAAACTGTCGTCGCATGAAGATAAAAGCTCGCTTTTCAAAATTAATTTTGTACCTTGTCGGCAGTGTCATGCTCGTGCTCGGCATCGCGCTGGTCTTGCGTTTTTGGGCCGATGCGGTGCTGGTGTTCCGCGCAGTGATCGGGATGGTTCTGGCGCTGGCGGGATTGCTGATCTTGTATTCCCTGGGGCGGAAATAGGGAAAGTATTGATTCCCGAATGATTTTGCGTATAATGAACGGGCATTTAAAAGAAATCACAGAATTTAAGGAAGGGGTGTGCCGATGAGTAAAAAGAGAAAACGCAGAGGGAAATTAAGCTGGCGCTCGAAAAAGGCCAACCACGGGACCAAGCCTAACCGGGGATAACGCCCTGGAGGAAGCGATCATGCAGAATTTTCTTTTAATGGTGCCTTTGTCCGCGCTGGCCGCGTTGGGATTCGCTCTGTTTCTCGCGTTGCGGGTCCTCAAATATGACGAGGGGACCGCGCGCATGAAAGAGATCGCGGGCGCGGTGCGTGAAGGCGCCATGGCGTATCTGCGGCGGCAATACAAGGTATCAGGAATATTTTTCGCTATTGTTTTTGTTCTGCTATTGGTCCTGGCTTTTTTTGAGTATACGGTGATCTTTGTCCCTTTCGCGTTCCTGACAGGCGCTTTTTTTTCCGCGTTCACCGGGTTTTGCGGGATGACGATGGCGACCGCTTCGGGCGCCCGCACCGCCAATGCCTGCCGGAGGAGTTTGAACGCCGGCTTAAGGCTCGCTTTTTCCGCCGGCGCCGTGATGGGTTTCGTGGTCGTCGGTTTCGGGCTTCTGGATCTGAGTCTTTGGTATTATAGTTTGGACTGGTATTATTCCGTTCATCCGTTACCGGCGGGAATGGACAAGGTCACGGCGGTGACGAGCACGATGCTGACCTTCGGGATGGGGGCAAGTTTTCAGGCGTTGTTCGCCCGTGTGGGCGGAGGCATTTTCACGAAGGGCGCCGATGTGGGCGCGGATCTCGTCGGCAAGGTGGAGGCGGGAATCCCGGAGGATGATCCCAGAAACCCGGCGGTCATCGCGGATAACGTTGGGGACAACGTCGGGGATGTGGCCGGGATGGGCGCGGACTTGTATGAATCCTACGTCGGATCGATCGTGGCCACCGCCGCTTTGGGCGTATCGGCGGGGCTGGGCGTGCCGGGCGTCATTATCCCCATGGTCATTGCCGCCGCTGGTATCCTGGCTTCGATGGTCGGGATGGCTTTTGTGCGCACGCGGCCAAAGGCTCCTTCCCCTCGGGGGACCTATGGCCGCGGGGAGGAAGAAGCCTCGCAAGGCGCGCTTTTAATGGCGTTGCGCCGCGGGATATTCTCAGCGGCGGGGCTGGCTGCCGTACTGATCTATGTTTTGGTCCGCGCGATACTGGGGCCCGAGCACATCGGCATCGCCTGGGCGATCATCACGGGGCTTGTGGCGGGATTACTGATCGGATTATCCACGGAATTTTTTACCTCTTCACTTTATAAGCCCACCAAGCGCATCGCGGACGCCGCGTTAACGGGTCCGGCCACCCTCATCATTGAAGGCATGGCGGTCGGGATGTTGTCCACGGCGTTTCCGATCCTCATCGTGGCTTTGGGGATCGTGACCAGTTTCGGTTTGGCGGGAGGATTCCGGGATTTCAGCATCGGGGTGTACGGCATCGGCATTGCCGCCGTCGGAATGTTAAGCACGTTGGGGATCACGCTGGCGACGGACGCGTACGGGCCGGTGGCCGATAACGCGGGAGGCAACGCGCAGATGGCGGGATTGGAACCGGAAGTAAGGGAACGCACCGACGCGCTGGATTCGCTGGGCAACACGACCGCGGCCACGGGTAAAGGCTTCGCGATCGGTTCGGCGGCCTTGACCGCGCTGGCGCTCATCGCGGCTTATAAAGAAAAGATCCAGCTGGAAGGCGGCAATATCTCGCTGGACCTGATGGACCCGATGGTTTTGGCCGGAGTTTTTATCGGTGTCATGATGCCGTATTTGTTCTCGGCGCTTACCATGAGCGCGGTCGGCCGCGCGGGCGGCAAGATCGTCGTGGAGGTCAGACGGCAATTCCAGGAGATCAAGGGATTGATGGAAGGGAAAGCCAGGCCGGATTACGCGCGCTGTGTTGACATCGTGACCGTGGCCGCGCTTCGCGAAATGCGGTTGCCGGCCATAATGGCGATCGTTACACCAATTGCCGTTGGAATTTTGTTTGGCGTTAACAGCGTGGGCGGACTTTTGCTGGGGGCGACGACCTCGGGTTTTGTCCTGGCGGTCATGATGGCCAACGCCGGGGGAGCGTGGGACAATGCGAAGAAATACATCGAAGAAGGTCATCACGGCGGCAAGGGATCGTTCGCGCACAAAGCCGGTGTGGCAGGCGACACGGTCGGGGACCCGTTCAAGGACACGGCCGGCCCGAGCCTGAATATCCTCATCAAATTGATGTCGATGGTCTCGATTGTCTTCGCGGCGTTTGTGCTGCAAAACACTTTCTTTCATTGATTCGCCAACATTTTTTTGGTGTATTAACTAGAAAAGGTGAATCAACCCCTGCGTTTTATTTCGCTTTGCTCTCGCAAAGCGAAAATGGCAGGGGTAAGTTTACCGTAAAAATAAAGGAAATCTGTTTAACATCCACGGAGAATTTTTTATAATAACGACATGAACAGGGTAAAGAGTCTTTTGGGTATTTCGTTGTTGGCTGTTTGTCTGAGCGGCTGTGTTTATCTCGCTATCGGCGGGGCAGGGGCCTTGGGCGGCTACATCATCAGCCCGGATACCGTCGAAGGTCTGGCGGAATCCGACACGGGGCAGGTCTGGGACACGGCCGTTGAGGTCGTTTCGATCATGGGGTTGGTCGAATCGAAGAACGAGGCCGGCGGCGTCATCAAGGCCAGGATCAGCGGGGCCAGCGTGACCGTGATGGTCCTGAAAATGAGTTCTTCCTCCGTTAAACTTGGCGTCAAGGCGCGCAAACACTACCTTCCCAAAATATCTCTCGCCCAAGATGTGTTCGTCAAGATCATGAGCCGGGTGAATGAATAGTTTTTGACATTTCTTATGCTCTTGGCTAGAATTATGAATCTTATTCCGGCCAGGGAACGGATTTTTTATCCGTTTGAAAAAATATCCTTGATGTGCTGCCGGGATTGGCAGAGCGCGTTTGATAAATTTGCCGAGATAGCTCAGTTGGTAGAGCGCAGGACTGAAAATCCTGGCGTCCCCAGTTCGATTCTGGGTCTCGGCATTTCATTTGTGCCCAGCCCCGCCTGCGGCGGGGGATTCTGGGTCTCGGCATTTCTTTCTAAGTGGTTTGTAGTAAATTTTGCCGTCCCTCGTTCCCGGCAGAAAATGAGAGGAACTCGGGATGGCGCTAAGCTTTTTTAGGAAATTGATTTATATGGAAAGCTTGCGCTGGCGTAGCTTCCCGACGTTCGGCTGACGCCTCAGTCGGGACTCCGACTTCCGCCCAGGGCGGAACGTCGGAGCAGTTGGCTGATGTTAGTATTTGTGCCGACGTAGCTCAGTTGGCAGAGCAACGGTTTCGTAAATCGTGGGTCGGAGGTTCGATTCCTCTCGTCGGCTTTTATTTTTTCTAAAAAACTAGAATTCCCCCGGTGTCCGTCTGGTGACCCCAAAACCCTTCCAAGCCGTACGGCAATCCTTCCGGGAAACGTTCCGGACGACACGCGGGATGGTCTTCGCGCTGGTCCTCTGCGGGCTGGTCGCCCACGCCGTGGCCCTCAACGGTTCCTTCAAGACGATGGACGACGAGAGCTCGATCGTCAACAACCAGAACCTGCGCAGTTTCTCCTCGGTCGGACGCATTTTCACCCGGTCGTTCTTCAGCGACGACCGGACCTATTACCGGCCGCTGGTGACCGTCAGCTTTCTTCTGGACTACCAGATCGCCGGGCTCAAGCCGTTTTTTTATTACCTGACCAACCTGCTGCTGCATCTGGCGGACACCGTTTTATTGTTTTTTACTTTTAACGTTCTGTTAAAGAAAAAGTCTCTAAGTTTTCCCGCCGCGCTTTTGTTCGTCGTTCACCCCGTTTCGTGGGAGGCCGTGGCCAATATTGCCGGCCGGTCGATCCTTTTGTGCGCGTTCTGGCAGTTCGCGGCATTCTTGCTGTACTTGAGATACGCGTCGCGCTCCCGGCTGGACCCGTGGCGCAAGGCGTATTACATTTGTTCGCTGTTGGCTTTTTCGCTGGCCCTTTTGAGCAAGGAGTCCGCCGTGGTGCTGCCGTTCCTGGTCGCCGGGTACGAGTACTGGATGGGGCACCGGCACAAGGGAAGGATCCTGACCGCGCAGGCCATGGGACGTATTCTTCCCTTTGTGGCGGTGGTAGCGGGATATTTGCTGTTGCGCAAATTGCTCGGCGTCACGAACGTCGCTTTCTGGCCGTCGTTGCAATATCTGGTCTTCGGCGTGTTGACGTTTGTCAGCAGTGTCTTAGTGTACCTGCGGATATTCATTTTTCCCGTAGATCTTCATTTCGACCGTACCACGGCCTATTTTACGAGTTTCGCGGACTCAGGTGTGTGGCTGACGCTGGCGGCGATCGTTATTTTTGGCTGGATGGCGGGACGTTTCCACCGTCAATGGAGCCGGCGGGCCAAGTTTTTGTTGTTCTGGTTCGGCATCACGCTTCTGCCGGTCGCGCAGCTGATCCCTTTACCGGCGCACGCCGGATACGCGGCCACGGCCGATCATTTCTTTTATATCCCTTCGGCAGGATTATTCGCGTTCTTTGTCCTGGCCACGCGCACCGTTTTCCAGCGCACCATCCGGCGCGGGACCATCTCCAGGCCGTCGGGACTCCTGCTCGCGGTCACGGTCTTTGTCTATTTCACGCTGATCGCCATCGGCCAAAACCTGCACGCCGTCCACGAGTTGAGCATGTTCGAGAGGTCCCTTGGGTACGATCCGTACAATACGCGGGTGCGGAATTGCTACGCCCTGGCCCTAGCCAAGGTCGGATTGTTCGCTGATGCCGAGCAAGAGTTCCGCAAAGTCCTCGCCGCCGAACCGTGGGACACGCGCGCGCGCATCGGGTTTGCCAAAAGCCTTTGCGACCAGGGCAAGTGCCTGGAGGCGGTCTTTGAATACGAGGCCATTTCCGACGCCGGGAACATGCAGGACCTCCTGGATGACAATCTGAAGTACACCTATGATGTTGTCATTCGTCAGTATCAAAAGCGCCTTGAACAGGAACCGGATAACAGCCGGCTGCATTACAGCCTGGGTGTCATGTACGCGAAAACGGGCCGTTCCCGCGAGGCCATCCGGGAATACCTCCAGGCCCTGCGCCTTGATCCGCGCTCGCGGCCCGCGCTGTATAATTTAGGATCGCTTCTGGAGTCCAGTCCCCAACCGGAAAAGGCGGTCGTGTATTTCAAGAAAGTGATCGCCCTCGGCCGGGGGAAAGATCAACTGAGCGAGTACGCCTACCGGCACCTGTCAAAGATCTACGAACTGAGGGGCCACGCGCGCCGGGCCAGGGCGTATTTTCGGGCGGCGGAAAAAGTAGCGGGTAAGAAATGATCAAGCTCTTGTTCGATCCCAAAAGCAGGAATTTCCAGCGGCTCTGGTGGGCGCAGCTCGTGTCCCAGTTCGGCGACCGCATTAACCAGCTGGCGCTTGTCGGGCTCATTGCCGAACGGGTGCCGGGCTCCGCGATGGAACTGGCCAAATTGCTGGCCTTTACCATTATTCCGGTGTTTCTCATCCAGCCGTTCGCCGGGGTGTTCGTCGACCGTTGGGACAGGCGCGCGACGCTTCTCATTTGCGACGTGATCCGCGGGGTATTGGTTTTAACCATCCCGTTCGTTTTTCTCGCGCGGGGGTCCATGGTCCCCATTTACATCATTGTTTTTCTGATGTTTTGTTTCAGCCGCTTTTATTCGCCGGCGAAGATGTCCATCATCCCCGACCTGGTGGAGAAAGAAAGCCTCCTGATGGCCAACACGCTTGTTTCAACGACGGGGATGATCGCCTTTGTCCTGGGCTGCGCTTTAGGCGGATTTCTCGTCGACCACTACGGCGCGCGTAACGGGTTCATTATCGATGGCGTGACGTTTTTGGTCTCCGCGGCGCTCGTTTTCTCCATCGATCTTTCCCTTACGCTTCAAATGCACAAGAGCAAGATCCTCACGGTCAGCAAAGAGATCATCGGGCCTATCCGCCGTTCGGTCTGGTCCGAGCTGGGGGAGGGGTTGCGTTATCTGGCCCGGAACAAGGAACTGCGCCTTATTATCGTCATGATCTCCGCCATTCTGGCCGCCGCCGGCGCGGTGTACGTCGTCATCATCGTCTTTATCCAGGAATCCTTTGGAAGCGCGACCCGCGACCTGGGTGTTCTGGCCGTCTGTCTGGGGGCGGGATTATTTTCAGGCGCCGTTTTCTACGGACGATGGGGCAAAAGGCTTGTCTGGTACCGGACGATGTTCTGGAGCCTGTTCACCGGCGGCGCGCTGTTGATCGCCTTCGCTCTGGTCGTGCATTTCGAGCCGCGCTTGACCGCGGCGATGGTGCTGGCCTTCGCGCTGGGAGTCGTGACGGGCCCGATGTTCATCACGGCGAACACCATCATCCATGTCGTCAGCGACGAGAAGATGCGCGGCAAGGTCTTTAGCGCGCTGGAGATCGTCATCCATCTCGCGTTCCTGGCGGCGATGCTGGTCAGTTCCTGGCTCGCCGAATTTATCCCGAAGGGCTGGATCCTCGCCGGCGTGGGGATGATCTGTGCCGCGATCGGCGTCGTGGGGCTGCGGATGAAATCCAGCCTCGCGGTATTGAGCGCAGAATAATGAGCGCGGAATAATTGCAGGGATCGTAAATGCGTGGCATAATTGAAGCACTGATTTCACTGATTTAAACAGTGATTACACTGACTCGACTTTAGACATTTTTCACGGTTAAAGATAGCCCAGCTAAACGAAACCCACGAGGGAATTGGATAAAAAGGCCATAAAGGTCCTGGGTATTTTTTTCATGTCATTGTTTTCTGGCAACATGGAAAAAAGGTAAGACTTTAGTTCTTTGACAATTAAACTGCCAGTTTGAAATGTTCCTCTAAAGCGACCCGGGTCTTGATTGAGGTTTTCGCCATGGTTAAGAGGGCCTCAACGGGGTTTTGCTTTTGCAATTGCAGGGAGCGGAACAA
>JACROV010000080.1 GCA_016214285.1 Candidatus Omnitrophota bacterium
ATTGAATGTCTTTAATGTACCAAGGATCTTGAATATTAAGAGCAAGTTCAAATAACGGTTGGGTAAACATTGGCTTCCTCCTGGTTAAGGTTTTTCCAGGATTATAGCAGATTACCCATTCAAACTTTCAAAGAGGCTTTTATAATTAGCGCAAAGCAGGAAGTTAGCTAGAGCGTCTACAATTAACGAAAGGAGACGTTATTATGAGCAATGAGAAGGATGTCGCCGCAACCATCATCGCACTGGAACGCGCGGCCTTGGATCGCTGGGGTAAGGGAGATCCCTCCGGTTATTTGGAGATATCCGCCCCCGGTGTGGTTTACTTTGACCCCTTTTTAGAGCGCCGCCTGGATGGTCTGGAAGCGCTCACTCGCTATTACGAGGCGTTGCGTGGAAAAATACGGATCGACCGCGATGAACTCATTAACCCGAAAGTGCAGGTATGCGGTGAGGCAGCTGTGCTCACGTTTAACCTTGTTTCGCATATCGGAAAAACGCAAATGCGCTGGAATTGCACCGAGGTCTTTCATCGCCAGAACGGTAGTTGGCGCATCATTCAGACCCACTGGTCAATCACCCAGCACTTGAAGGCGTGCGGTTAACAACGCCATCAACGCGGACGGGCAAAAGCGCCGCTTCGCTCTGCTTTTGCGCGACGGTTAGCTCAAAGGTTAGCCGTCCGAGTTGGTTCATCATGAAATGCAGCAAGGCTTTCGTGCGGTCACGTGATGAATTCGGTCACCATTGACCGAAGTGGTATTTTGAACCAGCCATAAATTGTTACCGGTTTGATTGAAATGGCGGGGCGTTTGGGTTATGATGAAGCGTTTCCATATTGGACAGGTTCCGGGGATCCGAGGAACCGGATATCCGGATATCCGGGTATCCGGATTCCCCAGTCACGGATCGCCGGATAATCGGATAACCTATTACAGCTATGAAACCCTTCCGAAACTACAGTTTAAGCGAATATTCGCGCGTGTTGTCGCTCAAAGTCCCAGCGCCGGGGGGTGGATCCGCGGCGGCGGCGACGGCGGCGTTGGGCGCGGCGCTATTGTCCATGGCGGCCAATTATTCTCTCGGCAGAACAGCGTCACGCGCCGCTGAACAAAAGATAAAAGCCAGCCTTAAACAAAGCGAACAATTGCGCAAACGTTTTTTACAGCTCGTTGACCTGGACGCCCGGGCGTATTTGAACGTGGTCAAGACGCGCAAGGCCGCGCCCGCCAAGCGCGCCGCGGCACGGCGCAAGGCGGCGGAGGTCCCGCTGGAGATCTGCAAACTCTGCTACAAAGCGGTGCAATTGTCGCCGACGCTGGTCCGCTACGGTAACAAATATTTAATTTCGGACGTGAAGGTCGCACTGGAACTTCTTCTGGCCGCATTTAATGCGGCGAAACTCAACGTGGAGATCAACCAATGAACGCCACCGCCCGCATCCTTGACGGTACGGCCCTGGCCAAGAAACTCAAGGACGAACTCAAAAAAGAAGTGGCGCGCTTGAGGCAGGATTTCGGCGGCGTGCCGCATCTGGTCAACGTGATGGTCGGCAGTGACGCGGGTTCCTGCGCCTACGCCAATTCGCAAAAAAAAGTCGCCGAATACATCGGCATCAAATATGAACTGAAGATCTTGTCGGAGGACACGACCCAGGCGAAATTGATCAGCGTCATCAAAGAACTCGATGCCGATTCCGGCGTGCACGGCATCATGATCCATAAGCCTATTCCAGAACAGATCGATTACCGCGCCGTGGCCAACTACGTGGCCCCGTCCAAAGACCTCGAAGGCATCAACGTCACCAATATCGGCAAGATGATGCTCGGCCAAACGCGCATCATCCCCTGCACCCCGGCCGCGGTCATGGAGCATATCCGTTCCACGGGCGTCAAGTTGCGCGGGAAAGAAGCGGTCGTTGTCGGCCACAGCGAGATCGTCGGTAAACCTTTGAGTTTGCTGTTGCTCGCCCAGGATGCCACCGTCACCGTGTGTCACTTGGCCACCACGCAGGCCGGGCGGCTGGTCGAGCACGTGGGGTGCGCCGACGTATTGGTCGTCGCGGTCGGCAAACCATCTCTTGTTAAGGGAGAATGGATCAAGGAAGGCGCTATTGTCATTGACGTCGGGATCAATAAAGTGGGCTCGGGAATCGTCGGCGACGTCGAATTTGAAAAGGCGAGCCGGAGGGCGTCTTTTATCACGCCGGTGCCCGGCGGTGTGGGGCCTGTGACGGTCGTCATGCTCATGCGTAACGGAATTGAGGCATTCAAGATCCAGCAGGAGGCGAAGCGTTAATATGAAAAAGATACTTGTTCTGGGCAGTTCCATCGCGGGGGTGAAGGCCATCGAAGAGATACGGCGCTTCGAACCCGATTGCGAGGCGACCATTTTGACCGACGGCGAATATCCGTATGACCGCGGCTTGTTCACGCCGGTCCTCTCCAAAGAGGCCGATTACAAAAAGATATTTTACAAACCCAACGATTATTACGAAAAAAACCGTATCAATGTCGTTGTGGGGCAAAAGATCGCCCGCATCAATCTTAAAAAATGCAAGGTCACGACCGATGACAAGCAGGCCTTCGAAGGCGATGTCCTTATTGTCACCGACGCGCCGGGATACAAACTGCCGGAGATCAGGGGTGTGAACAAAAACGGCGTTTATACGCTCCAGCAATTGACCGATCTCAACTTGATCCTCGACTTTCTGCCTTTGATCGACACGGTGCTGATCCAGTCGGATTCCAATCGCGGGGCCTCCATTGCCGCGGCATTCCTCAAGAGGGACAAAGAGGTCATCTGGGTGGTTTCCACCGACCAGGTCGCGCAGAATTTGTTGGCCGCAGACACAACCGGCAAGCTGGCGGCGGCCGCGCGGGAGAATAATCTGCGTGTCGTTGCCGCAAATCCGATCTCGGAAATATTGGGCGAAGGGGACGTCAAGGCCATACGGCTTAAATCGGGCAAGATATTAGCAGCGCAGATCATTATTTTCCCGGACGCTCCGGTCGATTTCAAGATCCTTGCCGATCCGGCGGTCACCGTCGATGGCAAGATCCGCGTCAACGAACAGTTCCAGACGGGGATCGAGGGTGTTTTCGCGCTGGACGCGGCGTGCGTGTCCGCGGACCCGGGACAGGAAAACGCGGGGTTTTTGCTGGTGACCGTATTGGAGCAGCAAGGGGCGGCCGTTGCCGCGGCGCTCAAAGGTTCCAAAATGGCCGACGCCGCAAACTCTTAAACTTTTCCTTGCCAAAGCTTTATTTATATATTATGCTTAGCATGTTATTAAAGGTAGTGTTTCGCCGAGAAAACAGTTCTTCACTGCATCTTCCTTGAATATGCCTTTCAGTTAAGTGATTCCGCGTAAAAGTATACAGCCGTAACGTATCGCATGAAAGGGTATAAACAGTTAAAAGCGTTTGAAGAAGCCAATGCGTTGGGGTCAGCGGTCGCGTTCTGCATTATCCCTGATTTTTCGACAGAAAAATCCGCCCCTGCTGAAAGCAGAGGGGTCGGCCGATTAAATCTCTTTGAGATTTAATCGCGCTTGCCGGGGTATCCCAAATTTTGAATCTCTCAAAAAACGTCGGGTAAAAATCCGGGATTACCTTGTCCTGCGCGACCTATAAGGTCGCCAGGATTAATCCCGGAAATGCCAACGGCATTTCTCGGGACAAAACCGTTAAAATCCTAAGGATTTTAACGTGCAACCCCTTCGGGGCAAATTTTGCTATCGCAAAATTTGGGATTAACTAAAGACAATTCAGCTTTGAATTCCAAATAAACATACTCAATTGAAACCGATGGCGGCAAAGCTATTTTTGATCGATGCCCACGCGTTGTGTTACCGTTCATTCTACGCCATCAAGGACCTGTCGACGCGCAAAGGCCGGCAGACAAACGCGATCTATGGTTTCGTGAACACCTTGCGCAAGATCCTGCGCGATCATCACCCGGAATACATGGCCGTTTGCTTCGATTCTCCGGGCAAAACTCACCGCCAGGAAAAGTTCAACGCCTACAAGGTCCAGCGGCCGGCCATGCCGCGGGACATGATCGACCAGATGCCCATCATCAAGGAAGTGGTGGCGGCGTACAATCTGGCGCTCTTTGAATCGCCCGGCTTTGAGGCGGATGACATCATCGCCACGATCGCGCACGCCGCGAAAAATAAAGATATCGAGGTCGTCATCGTAAGCGACGACAAGGACATGTACCAGTTAGCCGGCGAACGGATGTCCTTTTTTAGCGCGCGCAAGGACGCCATTTGGGAATACAAAGAACTCAAGGAGCACCTTGGCTTCGACCCGCACCGGATCACGGATTTCATCGCGTTGGCCGGGGACAATTCGGACAATATCCCCGGAGTGAAAGGCATCGGTGAAGTGACCGCGAGGCAGTTGATCAATGATTTTGACAGCCTCGATGACATTTTCCGCCATCTGGACAAGATCAAGTCGGCCAAGGTGCGCGAGAAGCTGGAACAGAACAAGGAACAAGCCGTCTTAAGCAAGGAGTTGGCTGTTTTGGAAACCGAAGTACCGCTTGATCTGCAATTGGAGCGTTTGAAGGTCAGGGAACCCCGGCAAAATCGCCTGCTCGAATTGTTTCAGGAATTAGAGTTCCACAGATTCGTCAAAGAACTTAGCCGATCCGGCCAGGCTTTCGTCCTGACGGACGAAGAAATACACTCCGATATTCAACCGCCGGCGAATAAAGGAACGATTCAGGAGTGGATCAAAAAGATCAAAACGGCCGGACGCTTCGCCGTCTTGGCGGATAGCGCGGCGCAGAGATTGATCCTTTCCACGGGCGCGCGGGAACATTGCGCGGTCGCGCTCGATCAGGCGGCGGATTGGCAAGAGATCTTTCAGGACAAGGGGATTGAAAAGGTCACGTACGACCTCAAAGAAACCGTGAAGTTGCTCAAAACACAAGGCATCGCATTGGAAGGAATGATTTTCGACGTGTTTCTGGCCGGGTATCTGGCCGGCAATCCGCAAACTCAATTGAATTCTATGGAACAGCCGCTCGCGCGCCGCGCGGCGCTGTTGTGGGACATGTATCCTGCCCTGGCCAGGGAAGTGAAGGAAAAATCCCTGGAAAAATTGCTCCAAGAGATCGAGATCCCGCTGGCGTTCGTTCTGGCGGACATGGAAACCTGCGGAGTGAAACTGGACATTGAATTGTTGCACGGCCTTTCCAAAGAATGTGAACGCAAAATCGGGAATTTAACGGAACAAATTTACCGGCTCTCCGGCAAGGAATTCAATCTCAATTCCCCGAAGCAATTAAGCCAGGTGCTCTTTGAAGATCTGAAGCTGCCCACGATCAAGAAAACCAAAACGGGGTTCTCGACCGACGAAGGGGTTTTGACCATCCTCGCGCCAAAACACGAAGTCCCGGCGCTGATTCTGGAATACCGGCAGCTGGCGAAATTAAAATCGACCTATATCGACGCGCTGCCCGCGCTGATCAATCCGAAGACAGGCCGCGTTCACGCGCTATTTCATCAGACCGGAACGGAAACGGGGCGGTTGAGCTCGAGCCAGCCGAACTTGCAGAATATCCCGATCCGCACCGGGTTGGGCCGCGAGATCCGCAAGGCATTTATTCCTTTGAAGACCGGTCACGTGATCGTGGCCGCGGATTATTCGCAGGTCGAATTGCGTATCCTGGCGCACATCACGCGCGATCCCGGACTGGTCAAAGCTTTTCAGGAAAACCAGGACATCCACGCCTACACGGCGTCGTTGATCTTTGAAGTTCCGGAAAAAGACGTGACCGCGTCGATGCGCGACACGGCCAAACGCGTCAACTTCGGCATCATTTACGGGATGAGCGCGTTCGGTCTGGCCAAGGACTTGGGGATCTCCCAGGCTGACGCCCAGGAATTCATTGACAAATATTTTTCGCGCTATCCCAAAGTGAAGGATTTCATGGACAATTCTATCCGCCAGTGCGAAGAGAAGGGATTCGTGACGACACTTTTAAACCGCCGGCGTTATATCCCGGAGATCAACAGCCCCAACGAATCCATGAAGCAATTCGCCCAGCGCCAGGCGATCAACACGCCGGTGCAGGGTTCCGCGGCGGATCTGATGAAATTGGCGATGATCGACATTCACCGTGAGCTCAAAAGGCGTAAATTGTCGTCACAAATTTTAATTACTGTTCATGACGAATTGGTTTTAGACGTGCCAAGTAAAGAAAAGGACGAAGTTGTGGAATTGCTGCGAGAGCGGATGGAGCACCCATTTGTGTTACCGGAGGCAACACAAATGGAGTTGTCCGTGCCCATTAAAGTGAGTATCAAAACGGGCGCGAACTGGCTGGAGACGAAAGAAGCTTGATATGCATATAACGTTTTGCGCCGTGGAGGCGGTCCCTTTTGCCCAGACGGGCGGGTTAGGTGATGTGTGCGGTTCATTACCACTGGCATTGGCCCAAAGGGATGTTTCGATCACGATCCTTTTACCGCGTTATAAATTCATCGACGCGAAAAAATTCGGCATTACACCAGCCGATAAGAGCCTTTCCCGCAGGGTCGTTTCGCCGAAACTGGACGTCTATTTCATCGAACACGATTATTACGGGAAGCGCGACGGCATTTACGGGGACGATGGTGACGATTATCCGGACAATCTGGAGCGGTTCCAGTATTTTTGTTCAAGGGCCTTAAAGACCCTTGAACAGCTCAAGAAGAAAACGGACATCATCCATTGTCACGACTGGCATACGGCGCTTATCCCGATCTATCTTAAAGAGTATTACAAGAACAGTTCTTTGGCAAAGGCCAAAACGATCTTGACGGTCCATAACATGGCGCACCAGGGCATGTTCCCGCGGGATCGTTACCCGAAGCTGAACTTGCCGGCAACGTACAATTCGCCGCAATATCTGGAGTATTTCGGCCAGATCAACTTCCTTAAAGGCGGGATCGTCTGCAGCGACAAGGTCACCACGGTCAGCAAGCAATACGCGAAAGAGATCCTCACCAAAGATTTCGGGTGCGGGCTTGAGGGTGTCTTGAAGGCGCGGCGGGATCCGGTCGTGGGGATCGTCAACGGCATCAATCATGAGGTCTGGAACCCGGCGACTGACCCGAAGATCGAACGAACGTACACGAAAGAAGAAGTGACCATCGGTAAAACGGCCAATAAAACGAAATTGCAGCAGCTGGTGAAACTGCCGCAGCGCGACGACGTGCCGCTATTCGCCTTTGTCAGCCGCCTGGTCCACCAAAAAGGCATGGATCTGATCTTTGAGGTGATGGAGCAATTCCTGGCCATGGATGTTCAGGCCGTGATGCTCGGGACCGGTGACCGGCGCTACGAAAAACAGGTCAAGGCGTACACGGACAAATATCCCGGGAAGATCTGGGCCAATTTTGAATTTGATGATCCTTTGGCGCATCAGGTTTACGCGGGCGCGGACTGGTTTTTGATGCCGTCGCGTTTCGAACCTTGCGGATTGAGCCAGATGATCAGTATGGCTTACGGCACGATCCCCATCGCCTTTAAGACCGGCGGGCTCGTGGACACGGTCGAGCCGTTTAACGCCAAGCTTTTGAAAGGCAACGGAATTTTGTTCAACCATTTCACAAAAAAAGATTTTCTTCAGGCACTGCGTCAGGCGATGGAAATCTATCCGGATGAAAAGAAATTCCATGCCCTGCGGCAGAACGCTTTAGCAACGGATTTTTCCTGGGAGCACGCGGCCGAGGAATACATCAAGGTATACCAATGCTTGTTGTCGGCTTGACCGGGGGATTAGCGACAGGGAAATCAACGGTGACCGCCGCCTTCGCCCGGCTGGGGGCGAAGGCCATCGATACCGACAGGATCGTCCACAAGGAAATGCGCCGTGGCGGGCGATGTTACGCGCCGATCATTCGCGCTTTCGGGACGCAGGTGGCCGGCAACAACGGCATTGACCGCAAGAAACTGGCGGCCATTGTTTTTAACGACAGGCGTAAGTTAAAGCGTCTGGAGAGAATCGTTCACCCGAAAGTACGTTTAGGGATCAACGAAGAACTTGAAAAGTACCGGGGCAGGGGAATCGCGGTCATCGAGGTCCCGTTGCTGTTCGAGGCCGGTTTCGACCGTTACGTGGACACGACGATCGTGGTCACATCCCTGCGTAACGCGCAGATCGATCGGGCTGCGAAATCGTTAAAATTAACACGCACGGAGGCGTTGCGCCGCATTCACGCGCAGCTGCCGTTACGTGACAAAATCCGCCGCGCGGATATTATCATAGATAACAGCAAAACCAAAACACAAACACATAAACAGGTAAAGGCAATATGGCAAAAACTGACACAAAGAGCAAAAAAGTAAGTGAAAGCGAATCCGCCGAACGGGAAAGACCCGTTTCCGCGAAAGAAAGAATACATGTCAAAAAGGAAGTTTCGGAGCCCATCAGCCCCGTGACCCACGCCCAAACACAGGCGCACCCCCAGGGGCAGGAAGACCAGCTGGATATCACCAAGCTCAAGAATATGAGCGTGGCCGAGCTGTCCAAGTTCGCCCGGGACATGGGGATCAACGGCATCAGCGGCATCCGCAAGCAGGACCTTATTTTCAAGATCCTGCAAGGCAAGGCCGAGAAAGCCGGATTGATGTTCGGGGAGGGGACGCTGGAGATCTTGCAGGAAGGTTTCGGATTTCTGCGCAGCGTCAATTACAACTATCTTCCCTGCCCGGACGATATTTATATTTCCCCCTCGCAGATCCGCCGGTTCGATCTTAAGACCGGGGACACGGTCAGCGGGCATATCCGTCCGCCCAAAGAAGGCGAGAAATATTTCGCGCTTCTGAAAGTCGAGGCCGTCAACTATGAGAACCCGGAAAAGTGCAAGGACAAGATTTTTTTCGACAACCTCACGCCGATCTACCCGCAGGACCGTCTGATCCTGGAAACGAAATCCGATGAGGTCTCCATGCGCTTGATGGATCTGATCACGCCCATCGGCAAAGGGCAGCGCGCGCTCATCGTCGCGCCGCCTTACAGCGGTAAAACGGTGCTCTTGCAAAAGATCGCCAATTCGATCATGCACAATCATCCGGACATTGTCCTGATGGTCCTTTTGATCGATGAACGCCCCGAAGAGGTCACGGACATGCAGCGCAGCGTGCGCGGCGAAGTCATCGCGTCGACTTTTGACGAACCGCCCGAACGCCACGTGCAGATTGCGGAAATGGTCCTGGAAAAAGCGAAACGCCTCGTGGAACACAAACGCGATGTCGTAATCCTTTTGGACAGCATCACCCGTCTGGCCAGGGCGTACAACACGGTCGTTCCGCACAGCGGGAAGATCCTCTCCGGCGGTGTGGATTCCAACGCGCTCCATAAACCAAAGCGGTTCTTCGGCGCGGCCCGCGCGGTCGAAGAGGGCGGGAGTCTTACTGTTATTGCCACAGCCCTCGTAGACACCGGAAGCCGCATGGATGAAGTCATATTCGAAGAGTTCAAGGGCACGGGGAACATGGAATTGCAGTTGGATCGCAATCTCTTCCAACGGCGTATCTACCCGGCCATGGACATCCGGCGCTCCAACACGCGTCACGAGGAGAAACTCATCTCTTCCGACGACCTGCAGCGGGTTTGGCTGTTGCGCAAGGCCATTCACGACTTGAACGCCGCCGAGGCGATGGAATTATTAATTGGCCGGATCAGCAAATTCAAGTCTAATAAAGACTTTCTGGAAAACTTAAGCAAGTTATAAACATGAAAGGAGTAGTAACGCAATGAAGTCCGAACTGCACCCTTCTTACGAAGTCACAACGATCACCTGCGCCTGCGGGAACGTCATTCACACGCGCTCCACAAAAAAGAACGTCCGCGTGGAGATCTGTTCCCAGTGTCATCCGTTTTTTACCGGGGACAAAAAATTCGTGGACACCGCCGGACGTATCGAACGTTTTGCCAAACGGTATAAGAAAAACAAATAAGTATGCGGCTGGAAAAACTCGCAAAGATCGAAGAGCGTTACGGCGAATTGGAAAAGCTTCTGGTCGACGCGCAGGGCATCAACGATAAAGGCCAGTACCAGAAATTAGCCAAAGAATACGCTGATGCCACACTGGTCATCAATACGCTCAAGGCGTACAAGGACTGTATCCGTCAGGCGGAAGAGTTAAAGAAATTCCTCCAGGAAAAACACGACGCGGAGTTCGAGTCTCTGGCCAAAACCGAGTTGCAGGAACTCGATATGCGTCAGCAGGCGCTGGCCAATGAGCTCAATGAACTGATGAACCCTGCCAGCGCGGAGGATGACCGCAACCTCATTATGGAAATACGCGCGGGAACAGGCGGGGAGGAAGCGAGCCTTTTTGCAGGGGATCTCTTTCGCATGTACACCAAATACGCCGAGACCAGGGGCTGGAAGGTGGAGTTGATGAGCGAAGCGCCTTCAGAGACAGGGGGTTTTAAAGAAGTCATCTTCAGCATTAGCGGCAAAAAAGCGGCCAGGTTCCTCAAGTGGGAAAGCGGGGCGCACCGCGTCCAGCGCGTTCCCGCGACCGAGGCCTCGGGGCGCATCCACACCTCAGCGGCAACGGTAGCGGTCTTGTTCGAACCGCAGGAAGTGGAGATCAACATCGAACCCAAAGACCTGAAGATCGACGTGTACCGGTCCTCCGGCCCCGGCGGGCAAAGCGTCAACACGACGGACTCCGCGATCCGCATCACGCATCTGCCCACAGGTCTGGTCGTTACCTGCCAGGACGAACGGTCGCAATTGAAAAACCGCATCAAAGCCATGCGTGTCTTGCGCGCGCGGCTGTTAGATAAAATGAAGCAGGACGAATTCAACAAAACTTCCCGGGATCGCAAGCAAAAGATCGGTTCCGGCGACCGCAGTGAAAAGATCCGCACTTATAACTTTCCTGACCGGCGCATCACCGACCACCGCATCGGTTTTACGACCTATAAACTGGCCAATGTCATGAACGGCGAATTGGCTGAGCTCATGGAAGCCTTGAGCAAGGCCGAGAGCGAGGGGGTTCTGGTATGAACGCGGACGAACTATTGCTGACGGCGGTCCGCAAATGCCGGCGCGTCGATCTCTACGCTGACCCGCGGCCGCTGACGCCTGAGGAACAGCAAACCTGCGATGCGATGCGCGCGCGTTATCAAAATGGCGAACCGCTGCAATACGTTCTGGGCGAGTGCGATTTTTTAGGAAACACTCTTGCCGTCGATCCTTCCGTCATGATCCCCCGGACGGAAACGGAAATTCTGGTTGACACGATCGTTCAAAAGTTAAGAGCGAACAAACTTTCAAAACCCTGTCGTATCCTGGATCTCGGGACAGGTTCGGGCAATATCGCCATCGCCCTGGCCAAGGCGATCGAGGGGTGTTTGGTTACGGCGCTGGATATTTCGGAAGACGCCATTGCCGTGGCCAAGCGTAACGCCGAAGTAAATGGCGTCGCGCAAAGGATCGAATTCTTACGCGAAGATATGCGCGCGAGCCTTGTTGCCAACCGCGCGTGGATAAAAAATTTTGATTGTATTGTCTCGAATCCGCCGTATATTAAGACATCCGCGCTTGCACACTTGCCTGCGGATGTCCGGCAGGAACCGCGCTTGGCCTTAGATGGCGGATCCGACGGATTACGCTTCTATGAGGCCATCATCCGGCGCGCTTGCCAATATTTGAAGCCGGAGGGTTACTTATTCTTTGAGATCGGCGATGACCAGGCCGCGGCCGTCAAGGCGTTTTTGACGCAAAATCCATTTTACCGGAACGTTTGTTTTTATCCGGACCATACCCAAACCGACCGGGTCGTTTGTGCTCAAACGGCCAAGGTCGTTTGTTCGCAAACGACCAGGGTCGTTTGCGAACAAAAGGACGAACACACATGGAAAAGTTAGTGATCGAAGGGGGCAAACCCCTCGAAGGCGAGGTCGAAATTTCAGGTTCCAAGAACGCGGTTTTACCGATCATGGCGGCGACATTGCTCACCGACGCGCCGTGCACCATCCGTCGCGTGCCTAAATTGCGCGACGTCATGACGATGATCAAGCTTTTACGGTCATTGGGCAAGAAGGTGGAAATGACCGGCAGTACCGTTGTTGTCGAATCCAAGGGGCCGCTTCATCACATCGCGGATTATAAACTGGTCTCCACGATGCGCGGGTCGTTTTGCGTTTTAGGCCCGCTTCTGGCCAAGCTCGGCAAGGCGAACGTGTCCTTGCCCGGGGGCTGTATCATCGGCGTGCGTCCGGTCGATCTGCACTTGAAAGGCCTGAGCGCGCTCGGAGTGAAATATGAGATCGAGAACGGTTACGTGGTCAGTCACGCGAAACGTTTAAAAGGAACTTCCGTGTATCTCGGCGGTATTTTCGGCTCATCGGTCCTGGCGACCGCCAACGTCCTGATGGCCGCGACCCTCGCCCGGGGGACAACGATCATCGAATCCGCGGCCTGCGAGCCGGAGATCGAGAACCTTTGTCATTTCTTAAAAGCGATGGGCGCGAAGATCGAAGGGACCGGGAGCTATCGTTTGATCGTCACCGGCGTTAAGAAATTAAAAGGAGTTTCCTTTGACGTGATCCCTGACCGCATTGAGGCCGGCACGTACATTTTATTGGCGGCCGCCACGCGCGGCGACATCCGCGTCAAAGGCGCCGATTACGCGCACCTTTGGGCGCTGGTGGACAAACTCAAACAAGCCGGGGTCGAGGTTATCCAGGAGAAAAGCGCGATCCGGGTCAAAGCAAAAAAAACATTACAGCCGGTGGGGATCACGACTCATCCGTATCCCGGATTCCCGACGGACTTGCAGGCCCAATTCATGGCGCTCATGGCCGTCACTCCGGGAGTGAGCGTTATTACCGAACGGGTTTATCCGGACCGTTTCATCCATGTCGCCGAGTTAAACCGTATGGGCGCCGATATTCAAAGGGAAGGGACCAGCGCGATCGTGCAAGGGGTCAAAGTGTTGCACGGCGCTCCGGTCATGGCCTCGGACTTGCGCGCGTCAGCTGGACTCGTTATCGCCGGATTGGCCGCCAAAGGCCGCACCGAGATCCAGCGCATGTACCATCTGGAGCGCGGTTACGAAAATCTCGATGAAAAATTGCTCGCGTTGGGGGCGAGGATTAGTCGCGAGAAAGAATAACTGAGTCGTCAGACGTCAGACTTCAGTCATCAGCCAAAAACAAAATACTAATACCTGAAGACTGACGACTGATGTCTGATAGCTAACCGAATTTAACTATGATTTTAATGATCGACAACTACGATTCGTTCACCTACAACCTCGTCCAGTATTTCGGCGAGTTGGGGGCGGACCTGAAGGTCTATCGCAATGACGCGTTGACGCTCGAACAGATCAGATCCATGAAGCCCGAGAGGATCGTCATTTCGCCGGGACCGGGCCGGCCGGAAGACGCAGGGATCTGCATTGACCTCATTCGGTGTTTCGCCGGAAAGATCCCGATCCTGGGCGTGTGCCTCGGACACCAGGCCATCGGTTATACTTATGGCGGCAGGATCATCCGCGCCAAACATCTGATGCACGGCAAAACGTCCATGATCGAACATAACGGCAAGGGGGTTTTTCAGGGAGTGGAACATCCCTTTGAGGCGACGCGTTATCATTCGCTCGTCATTGAACGCGAAACAATGCCCGACTGTCTGGAAGTGACCGCCTGGACCGCCGATGAAGACAAAGAGATCATGGGCGTGAGCCACAAAGAATTCCCGCTCTGGGGTGTGCAATTCCACCCGGAATCGATCTTGACGAAAGCCGGAAAAAACATTTTAAAAAATTTCTTAGAATTATAGGGACAAGTCCCGGCCTCTCCTTGTAGAATAATCGGCATGAAATCCTACATCCACAAATTACACAATCGCGAAAACCTCACCAACGGCGAGATCGGGGACGTGATGCGCCTGATCATGTCGGGGAAAGCCGTCAAGGAAGACATCACGGCATTTCTTTTGGCATTACGCGCCAAAGGGCCGACGGTCGATGAAATTACCGGCGCGGCGAGGATCCTGCGTGAATACGTGATCCCTATTGCGACTAAACACACCACCATTCTGGACACCTGCGGGACCGGCGGGGACAAAAAAAATACCTTTAATATCTCCACGATAACCGCGCTCGTTGTGGCCGGGGCCGGGGTGGTCGTGGCCAAGCACGGCAACCGTTCCGTTTCCAGCCGCTGTGGCAGCGCGGATATCCTGGAGGCCGTGGGCGTGAATATCAACGTCGAAGAGCAGCATTTAAGCGCGTGCCTGGACGAACTGGGCATCGCTTTTTTATTCGCCCAGCAGCTGCATCCGGCGATGAAGAACGTCGCCGTCATCCGCAAAGAATTGGGTGTCGAGACCATTTTTAACATCCTCGGTCCGCTGACCAACCCGGCCAAAGCGACCCACCAGATCTTGGGCGTGTACAACCGCGACCTGGTCGAACCGATGGCAAATGTCCTTAAGAATCTGGGGCTCAAACGCGCGCTCGTCGTCCACGGCAGCGACGGCTTGGACGAGATCACCTCGACCGCGCAGACCTTTATCGGTGAATACGACGGCAAAGAAGTCTTTACCTACGACATTATGCCCGATGAATTCGGACTTCCGTCGGCCCAGCCGCATGATCTTGAAGGCGGGGACCTGGCCGCCAACGTCCGGATCTGCGAAGACATTTTAGCCGGTAAAAAAGGCCCTAAACGGGACGTAGTCGTCATCAACGCCGCGTACGCTTTTTACGTGGTCGAAAGGGTCAAAAACATCAACGAAGGCATCACGCTGGCGCAGGATTCCATCGATTCCGGCAAAGCCGCAAAGAAATTAGACGCGCTCAAGGAATTCACCAACCGTGGCTGATTTCCTGACGACAATCCTCGCTCACAAACACCGCATGCTCGCGGCTCAAAAAGACGTTTACGCGACCCTGCGTAAAAAAGCCGCCGCGGCCCCGAAGAACACAGCGGAGTTGTTTAAGACGAATATTTCCAAACCCGGACAGGTCAATCTGATCGCCGAGATCAAGAAAGCGTCGCCCTCCGCCGGAGTCATCCGCAAGGATTTTAACATCGAGGCAATCGCCAGAATTTACGCCCAACATAAAGCCGCGGCCATTTCGGTCCTGACGGAAGACAAATATTTCTTAGGAAAGCCCGAAGACATCCTGACCGTTACCAGGCGCGTCAATCTGCCGGTCCTTGCCAAAGATTTCATTATCAGTGACGGCCAAATTCATGAAGCGAAGGTCAACGGCGCGGCGGCGGTTTTGCTGATCGTCGCTATTCTGGGCGATAGCGAGCTCAATGGTTTGCTGAACATCGCGCGCGAGTTCGGCCTGGATTGCCTGGTTGAAGTGCACGATGAAAAAGAGTTCGACCGCGCGATGAAGGCAGGGGCGGAAATTATCGGCGTTAATAACCGTGATTTAAAGACCCTTGATGTGAACTTTAAAACCAGCGAACGGCTGATCCCCAGGATCCCCGGAGACAAAGTGGTCGTCGCTGAAAGCGGCCTGCGGACCCACGACGATATCCTCCGCGTGAGGGATCTGGGCGCGCACGCGGTTCTGATCGGGGAAACTTTTATGCGCGCCAAAGACATCGGACGCGCGATTAAAGAAGTGATGGAAGGAACTTAACTGACTATTAAAAATCGTGTTAGATCCGAAATCCGAAGCACGAAATTCGAAACAAATCTTAAATCCGAATTTCTTAAATTCAAAGCAGTTGGTTTTGTTCATTTAAATTTCGGTCATTTGAGTTTGTTTCGTATTTCGGATTTCGAGTTTCGAATTTAACGGGAAGGTTGTCACTATGGCCCGTGTTAAAATCTGCGGCATTACCAGTATTGAAGACGCGAAAATGGCCGTGGAAGCCGGGGCCACGGCGCTGGGATTTATCTTCCACAAAAAAAGCCCGCGCTACGTTTCGCCGAGCAAAGTCCGGCCGATCATTGAGGCCCTGCCGCCTTTTGTGACGCCGGTGGGCGTCTTTGTCAATGGCAGCGAGCACGCGGTGCGGGATATCTGCCGCCTGGCGCGGATTTCAACCGTCCAGTTCCACGGCGAAGAGTCCCCCGGGTACTGCAAACGCTTCAATCATTTTAAGATCATCAAAGCCTTTCGCGTGAGTGATGTTTTTGATTTCAAGTCGGTCCTCCAGTACAAAGTCGACGCCTATTTGTTCGATACCTTCCAGGAAGAAACAGCCGGAGGGACGGGAAAGACCTTTAACTGGGATCTGTTAAAGAATTACAAATTCGACAAACCCGTGATTCTCTCGGGCGGCCTTAACCCCGAAAACGTGCGCCAGGCCATTGAAGCCGTGCATCCTTACGCGGTCGACGTCTCCAGCGGTGTCGAAAAAGCCCCGGGAGTCAAAGGCTATCAGTTGGTCCAGGCATTCTGCAGTTCAATTCAAGCGACTCGTTGACCGATCTCCGATTTTCATGAAAACATAACAAATTGTTGAGATTCCCTGGAAATAATGTATAGTTATTGTAGATACATTCGACAGGCGGCTGTTGCAAGCAAAGGAGGCGGAAAATCTATGCGTATTCAGATTCAAAAATGGGGGAACAGTCTGGCGTTGCGTCTCCCGAAAGTATTCGCCAGCGAGGCAAATGTCCGGCGGGGTTCCGCGGTGGATCTGTCATTTGCCGATGGCAAGCTTATTTTAACACCCCTTTCGAAGTCGTCGTATACCCTCAAAGGCCTTCTGGCACGCATTACCAAACACAACCTCCACCGTGAGGAGGACTTTGGCCGCCGCACAGGACAAGAAACATGGTAATGGCTTCTTCCCTCGTCCCTGGCCGCGGCGATATTGTGTGGATCAGTCTGAATCCACAGACCGGGCATGAACAGGCCGGAAGGCGTCCTGCCCTTGTTTTGTCGCCGCGCAGTTATAACGGCAGAGTCGGCCTTGCGATCATGTGTCCGTTAACAAACCAAATTAAAGGGTACCCGTTTGAGGTCATGCTTCCCGAGGGGCTGAAAGTGCAAGGAGCGATCTTGTCCGATCAGGTTAAATGCCTGGACTGGAAATCCCGAAAAGCCGAATTCATCTGCACGCTGCCGCAGGATATCATGGCCGATGTTTTAATGAAACTAAACACTCTTCTTAGGAATGATCTGCCGCGAGGGTAGACAGTCAATGCGACCCCGGCGGAGCTGCAGGAGCTCATTGAGTCGGGGGCGCCGGTCATCATCAACATCACCCCCTTGCCCAGCGTGCTGCCTTTGCTCGGCCTCGAGCCGCAGAGAAAAGACGATGAGCTTGAAGTGACCAGCTTGAATTAGCGATAAATTTTCCGCCATCTATCAATCCCCCACTGGATGGATTTTACCCATGCCTGCTTGATTCTCCCTGCAGCACTTGACGGATGTTAACCTGCATGTTAACCTTGAGGTGAAGAAGTAATGACCAGAGAAGTCGTCTTTTACCGGAAATCCAATGGCGAATGTCCTGTTGAGGAATTTTTGGATGCATTGCCATCAAAGACCGCCAAGAAAGTTGTTTGGATTTTGAATTTAGCTGAGGATCTGGACAGGATCCCGTCGTGCTATTTTTGCAAGCTGGTGGATACAAATGGCATCTGGGAGTTCAGGGTCAAATTGGGCTCAAATATTTTCAGAGTATTTGCTTTTTGGCTCCTTTGAATTTCAAATGGGTAAGTAATGCTTATTGAGTTGAGCAAAATTGAGTTTACCCGTTATTAAAAAGACAACAATCTTAAAATAACGAAAGGTGCGAAAACCTCGGGCTTTAACCTTGGCCGCTTGA
>JACROV010000081.1 GCA_016214285.1 Candidatus Omnitrophota bacterium
AACACGGATTTTACATTGCCCCCAAGAAAGCCGTTAAAGCCCATGACCGCCCGGAGGCTCCCTGAGGGGAGGAAGTCCTGACCGGCAATGTGGGTGAATTGATCCAGCACGACTCTTCACAGCATCTCTGGGCGCCCAAAGCCGGACGCAAGTGGTGGCTGATCACCTCCATTGACGACCACAGCCGGTTCATGTTCTACGCAAAGCTGGTCGAACGCGACACGACATGGCCTCACATCGTCGCTATCCGTCACATTTTCATGAAATACGGCCTGCCCATGAGCTTCTACGTGGACTCGGATTCGATCTTCCGGTTCGTCCGCGGACGCGATGAGCTCCATTACAAATTTCGGGGAAAGGTCCGCCGTTGGGCTGACGCGGACACGCCGATCGTGCTCATCGACCAGGGCTTCGGGAAATGGATCATCCAGCGCCTGCACCGCATCGCCGCCGCAGGCCTCTGGCTCAACGGCCGCATGGTCGAAGCCGGCATCGCGAAAGTCTGGAAAAGATAGCAACCCCCGACAACACCCGGCGTTGCCGCGGTGCCGGGCGTTGCTGGGGTAGAGTTAGGGATAGGTTATCCGTCACAAAGCCACACGAAAAAGTCACAAGGTTACTCCAGGAAGAACACTAATTATGCAGTCACCCCTGCTGGGGTTTTCTTCACCTTTCCCGCTAAACGGGATCTAGTGTAGGCAAAGAAAATATGTTAATATGCCCGCATGTCTTTTGCCGTTGATGTCCGTCATTTAAGTAAAACGTTCGTCTCTGCCGGCCACGGCCGGCAGAGAGTCCAGGCCTTGCGCGATGTGTCGCTGCAGATCCGCCGGGGCGAGATCTTCGGCATCCTCGGGCCCAACGGCGCCGGCAAGACCACATTTTTGAATATCCTTTCCACGCTTCTTCTGCCCGACGCGGGCACGGTCACGATTTTAGGCATTCCTTCCACGCCGCAAAACTCGCGGCGCCTGCGTTCCTTCCTGAACATGTCTTCCGGTTATCCCAATTTCCCCTGGTGCTTGAGCGTTGAGGAGAACCTGCGCTTCTACGGCCGGTTGTACGGTTTGTCTCCATCGGCCTTAGAGCAGAGGATTGCGCGGTTGATGAAGACACTCGAACTTGAGCATTTTGCCAAAGTCCCGTTCGATGAACTCTCCAGCGGCACCAAACAGAAGCTGGCGTTGGCAAAAGCGATGATCAATGATCCGAAGATTATCTTCCTGGATGAACCGACGGTGGGGCTCGACCCGCACGTGGCGGTCAAGACGCGCGAGACGATCCTTGATATTCAGGGCGAAACGCGAGTGACGGTGCTTTTGACGACGCACAATATGCCGGAGGCCGAGGCGCTTTGCGGGCGGATCGCCTTTATCAAAGACGGGCGGATTTTAAAGGCGGCCAGCCCGGCGGAATTAAAACAATTTTACAACCGGGAGAACCTGGAGCAGATTTTCATCGAACTGGCGAGGACAAGGACAGAAGGCCTGCCCGCCTCGGATGCCGCCCCCGCGCCTGCCGCGCCGGAAAAAGAATTTGCCCCAACGGACGAGGAACATTTTTTGCGCGATATCGCGCTATGGGGCCAGCGGTGTCTGGCATTTTTCCTGCGGAATTTCCTTTTCGGCGTGCGCAACATTTTTACATTCATGGAATTGCTCTTTTGGCCCAGCGTGAGTCTGGTTTCCGTCGGCCTTATGGGAGATTTTTTGCAATTACAGGAAAACGCGCTGGCGTTTATCCTGACCGGGGCCATCACCGCCGGGGTCCTGCAGGTCGCCCAGTTGGACGTGGCGTATGGACTTTTGTATGAGGTTTGGTCAAAGAGCCTCAAGCAGACGCTGTTGACGCCCGTCGGGGTGACCGAGAGCCTGTTCGGCGCCTGGTTCAACGGGATCTTGCGCGGGGGCGTGATCTTCATCGCGCTGGGATTATCCGCGATGGTTTTGTTTCGATTTACCTTTCCGCCTTTGGGGCCGATGCTGATATTTCTGGCGGGGATCTTCGGCTGCGCGCTTTTACTGGGGCTTCTGGTCAACGTGCTTTTGCTGACATTCGGACAGAAGGCGGAGATCACCGCGTGGATGTTCGCGTATCTGTTTATGCTTCTTAGCGGAATTTATTATCCGGTCACCACGCTGCCCGCGTTTTTCTTCCATGTGTCCGAATGGATCCCGGTCACCTATTTTCTGGAATATCTGCGGCAATATTTCGGGTTCACGCCGGTATTTACCCAACCTCTGTTCAAAGGGACAGCGCTCATCGCGCTTTATCTGGGGCTGGGGTTGGCCCTGATGCGCTTCGCGTTCCATCGCGCCAGGAAAAAGGGCATTATCCTACGATTGTCTGAATAAACACCGTAACGGAAGTAACCAGCAACCTGTAACCAGAAACCAGAAAAAATATATTAGGGTTATGCCTTTGATGAACAGTGCAACAGGATTTCGTGCCCATCGTATGCTGGAAGTGGTAGTCAAGGGCATAACCCTAAAATATATTTCTGGTTACTGGCCACTGGTATCTGGTTGCTCAGCTTTATGAGTAAGTTCCATTGGTGAGACGGTCTCGGTGAGGCCGGTATTAAGATCGCGCAGTTCGACGTAATTAAAATCGGTGAAATTATAGCTTTTGAGCGTTTCGACAACGGCATTGAGAATCTCGCCGCGGGTATCGGCCGAAGGAGGGAAGGAGCTCTTCTGGAATTTGAAGCTGATCCGGGTCGACATCTGTTTGGCCAGAAATTCCGGCATGGTCATCTCGTTGTACGCCAGGTGACGGCCTTGCGTGTCCCCGATCCAATCCGATTTCCCCCTGGCTTCATAGATGCTTCTTTTCAGGAATTCTTCCTGCGGGAGGGCGCCGAACGCCATATACCGTTTGAGGTCGTCCAGGTAAAAGATATTCTCCATCTCAACGCCGTTTTTGACATCTGCGATCACAGTGACGAAGAATTGCGGCGCGTCCGTCGGCTCGAAATAGGCGCGCGACACGCTGGTCAAGATTTGCTGGCTGATCTCCTGGTAGGCGCTGGAGTAGCCCAGCCGGTACCCGGGGCTTTGGAGATAGTTCTTGTCGGGGTGGATATCATAAGTGATCTTGAAACGGCGGTCGCTATAAACGCTTTCAAGATATTTGACGGCCGGGCGTTCTTCCCGCGTATCCGATTTGCGCATCCCTTCGGCTGTGGAGGAGATCTTCATGAGATCGTCATTGAACGGCACGTAGATCCATAAAGTATTCTGCAGCGGTTTGAGAACCACCTTGAGTTTGTGTTCTTCCCGGCATATCTTCAGAAATTTTTGATGCGCTTCGGACAACGGCCGGGGCGCGGAGGGCGTTGCCCTGGAACAGCCGGCCAATAAGCCCGGGAGGATCAGACAAATCCCGAGAAGGAAATATGATTTTTTCATGATTTCAGGACGCTACAGGTCTTTCTGTGGGGCGGCTGGCCGGTTTAAGCCCGTAGCGGTCGAAAATGGCGACGATATCATCGTATTCGAGCTCTCCTTTTTTAAGGAGCTCCTGGGCGAAATATTCATAAAGGTCGTGTTTCTCCCGCAAGATCTGTTCCACTTCTTTCATGCAGGATTGCAGGATGTCCTGGATGTCCTGGTCGATGGTCTCTTTGGTCTTCTCCGAGATGGGGAAGTTGCCGTAGCTGGATCGCTCGGCGAGAAAATCTCCCACGAGACCGGACCGGCCCATCCCCAGGCTCACGACCATGTAACGGGCGATCCTCATGGCTTGATGAAAGTCGCTGCCCGGGCCGCCCCCGACGCCGGAACTGGTCGACCCGAACTTGATTTTTTCGGCGACATAGGCCGCGATCGCGACCTTGATATCCGCCATGAGTTTTTCTTTATTGGCCGAATGCAGTTCCTCGATGGGCCGGCTGGAGATCATGCCCAGACTGCCTTTGCGCGGGATGATTGTCGCTTTGATGACATCATCGGTGGGGTGAAGAAGATAGCCGATGATCGCGTGCCCGGCTTCATGGTACGCGGTCCAGACTTTTTCGTTCCCGGTCATGATGATGTTGGATTTATCGCCATACTGGATGCGGTCATAGGCGTTGGACAGGTCATTGAAGGTGATCGTGTCGCGTTTCTCCCGTAAGGCGAAAATTCCCGCTTCGCGCACCATGCTGTCGATTTGGGACGGCGAAAAATAAAGGGTTTTCTGGGCGAGTAGCTTGGGGTCACAGGCACCGTCGGTCCCAACGCGGGAGAGGTAGAACTTGAACAGTTCAACGCGTTCATGCAAATTGGGCAAAGCGATATAGATCTTTCGGTCGAACCTGCCCGCGCGCAAAAGCGCCGAATCGAGTGCGCTTTCCGGAGCGTTGGTCGCCGCGAGGACCACAATATTGTTCTCCGTTTGACGTAGCCCGTCCATCTCCGTGAGCAATTGATTGATCGTCGCGTTATATTCGCTCGGGCCGCCGTATTCATCCGCGCCGAAAGAGCGTGGTTTGGCGATCGCGTCGATCTCATCGATGAAGATGAAACATCCCACCTCGGCGCGGGCTAGTTTCCGGGCTTCTTCAAAAAGGTCGCGCACCCGTTTTGGCCCCACACCGACGAAGCGTTCGATAAATTCGCTTCCCGATTTGCTGATAAAAGGAAATCCTGCCGCCGTGGCCATGGCCTTGGCCAGATAGGTTTTCCCGCAGCCCGGCGGCCCTAATAAAAGGATCCCTTTGATGATCTTTCCACCGACGGCTTTAAGGCGGCTGCGGTCGCGCATCAGGTCAACGATCTCCCAAGCTTCCTTTTTCGCGTTGTCCATGCCGATGACCTCTTCCCACTTCACGCTTATTTTTTCGCTTAAGATTTTATCTCCGCCGGTTTTCTCAATGGAGACCATGATGCGCTGCAAAGATGTTTCCAGGTCTTTATCGGTGATCTGGCGCCGGTTCTCCCGGAGCGCGATAACGCCCGCCTCCCGCACCAGGTTGTTAAGATCGGAAGGAGAAAACCATTTCGCCTTATCCGCGAAATGTTCGGTATTGATCCCGGGAGCGGCATCGACTTTGGAAAGGTAATATTTCAATACCAGTTCCCGTTCCTGGGCGTTAGGTTTCTCCACGCGGATTTTGCGGTCGAACCGGCCGGAACGCATGATAGCCGGGTCCAGTTCGTCTTCCCCCACGTTGGTGGCGGCAAGGATGAGAATGTTGTTCTCATTGTTGCGCAACCCGTCCATTTCCATCAGGAATTGATTGATGGTGGCGTTATGAGAGGTGTCCGCGCTGGAAAGGCTGGGGAGTTCTCTCCGGGAAGCCCGTTCGCGGGCGAAGGCATCGATCTCATCGATGAAGATAATGCATCCACCGTGAATGCGCGCTTCCTCCCGGGCCTGTTTAAACAGGGATTTCATCCGCGCGGCGCCCTGTCCCATGAACATCGCCACAAAATCACTGCCGGCGACCGACAGCATCGGCAAGCCGGCGTCGCTCGCCATGGCTTTGGCCAGATAGGTTTTCCCGCAGCCCGGCGGGCCGATCATGATGGCCCCTTTAATGATATTTCCTCCGATCACCTTGCGCAGGGAATGGTCTTTCAGCAGGCGCACGACTTCCTGCGCGTCCTTTTTGGCTTCTTCCATGCCGATGATATCGGTCCATTTGATATCCAGTAATTTATCGACGCGTGTTTTTTTGATGGTCCCGATGCCGCCGCCCTTCATGATGTAGTAGTACATGCCGAAGAGAAAAGGGAGGGTCAAGAGCTGGGCGAAGACGAACATGGGCAGGTTCATCGCCTGCATGCCGGCCATCTGGCTTTTGGAAAAATTTTCCAAAGAATTGAAGTTCCTGGCGATGTAGGAAAGGTAAACGGCCATTCCCCACAAAAGGCCGCAAAAAGCGGCGATGAGGAGAATTTTGATCCAGTTGATTTTTAACCAGATGATGAATTTTTGCATAGGAGTAAGATAGAATAAGTATATCATAACTTATCTTGAGATAGCGGCAACTTTTTTCAAAAAATAAACGCCTGTACCCGTTTGCCATCTTGATCCTTCGACAAGCTTGACTTCATTGTTAAACTATGTTAATTTGTTTTCCGTTAATCTTCTTAAAAAGGTCGAGATCATGTCATCCATAGCACAAGTCAAAGCGCGGCAAATTCTGGATTCCCGCGGGAATCCCACGGTTGAAGTCGATGTCATATTAAAAAACGGCGTCCTGGGGCGCGCCGCGGTCCCATCAGGGGCCTCCACCGGCGAGCACGAAGCCATCGAACTGCGCGATGGCGACAAATCCTGTTATTTAGGGAAAGGCGTCACCAAAGCGGTTGCCAACGTTAATACAGTGATCGCCAGGGCCATCAAAGGCAAAAATCCCGATTTTCGCGCGGTCGACAAGATCGTCCTGAAGCTCGACGGAACACAGGACAAAGGAAAGCTCGGCGCTAACGCCATTCTGGGCGTTTCGATGGCGGTCGCTAAAGCCGATGCCAATCAAAAGAAAGTTCCCCTTTATCGTTACCTTGGCGGGACAAAAGCGAATATCCTTCCGGTCCCTTTAATGAACATTCTCAACGGCGGTGTTCATGCCGATAACAATCTCGATATCCAGGAATTCATGATCATGCCCATCGGCGCGCCGGCCTTCAGCAAGGCGATGCAGATGGCGGTCGAAGTTTTTCATAACTTAAAAAAGATCCTTCATGACAAGAATTTAGCCACCTCCGTCGGCGATGAAGGCGGGTTCGCGCCTAATCTGCAAAGCAATGAAGAGGCGCTTACTCTCATTATGGAAGCGATCCAGAAGGCCGGGTATAAGCCGGGCAAGGACGTTTTTATCGCTATTGATGCCGCCGCATCTTCTTTTTATGAGACCGGCAAATACAATTATAACGGTCAGATGATCGACGCGGACGCGTTGATCGAGGTTTATAAACAAATGGTCTCGCAATTCCCGGTTGTTTCCATCGAAGACGGGCTTTATGAGAACGATTGGGACGGCTGGTCCCAATTGACGCAGGCCCTCGGCGCGAAGGTGCAGTTGGTCGGCGACGATCTCTTTGTCACCAATGTCAAGCGCTTGAAGATGGGCATCGATAAAAAAATTGCCAATTCCATTTTAGTCAAGGTCAATCAGATCGGGAGCCTTTCCGAAACGCTCGACACAATTAATCTGGCCAAGAAAAATAAATATACCTCGGTCATTTCGCACCGCTCCGGGGAAACGGAAGACACCACCATCGCCCATCTGGCCGTGGCGACCGGCGTGGGACAGATCAAGACGGGCTCGCTGTCGCGCACCGACCGGCTGGCCAAGTACAACGAGCTTCTGCGCATCGAAGAGGAACTCGGCAAAAAGGCCGTGTACGCGGGGACGATGTGGGGGAAAATTTGGTAAAGAAGTCTTCAGTCATCAGACGTCAGTCTTCAGCTGACGACTGACGACTGACGACTGACGACTTATGCAGGATCATCGGCAGAAGAACCTGGAATATGAGAAGAAGATCGCCGAGTTGCAGCGAAGAAATGAAGAGTTGAAAGAAGAGAAGCAACGGTTGATCGAGGATCCGGTTTATCTGGAACGCGTGGCCCGCGAACGGATGGGCCTGGTGCGTGAAGGTGAAAAGGTTTACAAAATAGAGAAGTGAAAAATACCGCGGGGTGGAGCAGCCCGGTAGCTCGACAGGCTCATAACCTGTAGGCCGCAGGTTCAAATCCTGCCCCCGCAACCAAATAAAAAAGCACTCGACGATAAGTTGGGTGCTTTTTTATTTTCCCGTCGATAAAGATCAGAGAATTACCCGTCTTTTGAGGCATATTGTTAACCGGCGATATACTTCCTATCACTTCTATTTAGTTTTTGTTTGTTTTGGTCATTGTGCATAAAAAGTAGCAAAAGTGTGGCAAAAACGTGGCAAAAGTTGGGTACCTATGCCTTAGTAATTTTTTCTTGATTTTGTTAGGTTCTCGTATTATCATAATACCCTCAACGCACAACGCAACGTTTTATATCAGTGGATGTCTCCCTTAGGGGGTGAATTGCTTGATTGGGGGAAAATCTCAATTAGGTAATCTTAGATGGCGTGAACCATCCGGTGGGGAATTTTAAAAATTTGTGGCAAAACATCCATGATATATAGTATACTTTTGAGAAACAACTGATCCCGTTCCCTCCAACACTATATCAATATGATTAAATTAGGGAAAACTTCGCTTAACAGTACGCCGAGGGTGGCTATAGCCATAACCGACAAAGAGCCCAATGAGAATATCAAATCTTTATGTGTTGATGTTTTAGAGGTTCGTGTTGACCAATTCCAGAGTTACGATATCGACCACATTAAGGGCAATATTTTAAAGCGAAAAGAAATAGGGGTCCCGCTGATTCTCACTATCCGTAATGCTAAAGAAGAGGGCGGGAAATCTCACATTTCTGACTCCATAAAATTAAAAATATTTGAATCAGTGGCTCCTCTGGTTGACGCTATCGATATAGAATTAAATTCTCCAATAATTTCTAAGGTTATCAACTTGGCTAAGAAAAATAAGAACTTGATTATTGTATCTTCGCATAATTTTAAGGATACTCCTCGAGATACTGGGCTGGAGAAGGTTTTTAAGAATGCTCTTAAAAAAGGGGCCAATATAGTTAAAATTGCAACCAAGGCTAATTCCTTGGACGATGTTAATCGGTTAATGCAATTTACTACGAAACACAAAAAACATAATGTTATTACCATGTCTTTGGGAAGTATTGGTTCCATATCCCGCCTGACATTCCCATCTGCCGGATCCTTGTTGACTTATAGTTATGTTGGACAACCATCAGCCCCGGGACAGATCCCCTTGGATGTTCTCCAGGAACATCTGCGCCTTTATTATCCAGAATATAATCAGCATTTTATCGATAAGTCGGAGGCGATAGAAAACGCTTAAGCATTGTGTTAATAATATCTTTATCTAATTAAGGCAACTCATCCTGGGGGTTGCCTTTTTTATTCGTATAAGGATAGTCCACTTTATCCGTGTATTGGCCCATCAAAGATTCGATGCAATTGGTTGTGCTTAAGCTCTTCACATGAATGTGTTCAACGCCCCAAATAACTTTCTATTTCTCGTCTCGAAAGAAATTGCCTCACCGGCAGGCCGCAACCACAATGATAAAGTCTGTTTTTTGACATGGTTAATTTCAATAGGTTTGTTTGAAGTCACTCCATCCGGATCATTAACTGCACAACTATACGTAAAAATATAGTTTTTATGTCTCCCGACGATAAAAAGGCCTCCCAGTTGTCCTACAATCAACGATCTTGACCTTAGCTGTATCTTTGCCTGTTTTCCCCAACCAAGCGCGGTCGAAATCTAATAAGGTCACTCCTCAACGAAGATCGCCACAAAATCATAACCCGACAATAGGCGCAGCTGCAATTCTTTGAGTTTGTCCGCCGAACCGCGCTTAAACTGTTTCGACAAGTTTGATGTGCTGATTCTAAATGTCTTGTCCGCCAGTGAGGCAATCTCTATACAGGGATTGTCTTTCTTGTTTGATATGGCCGCATAACGTGGTTCTATAGCAGGAAAAAAAAGAAAGTTTGTGCGGGGCCCAAGTAAAGGATTGTCATCTGGAAAGCATGGGCAAGCCTTGGACTGCTGATCCGATTTTTGAGGTGCTATTTTTAGAAAGAGTGGATTCTTATTTTAAGGATATGCTGTCCGATGAAGGCCCGGACATAGAGAAGGGAAAGAATTATAGAAAGTATGCAGGTAGCTTGGGGGTTTTGAAGAAGGAGGGGCGGTTAAAAGGCGATTCTCAAAAGGATTGAGATAAGACGTGTGTTTCTGGAGAACGACAGCAATTACGGCAGTCCGCGAATCTGGGATCATTTGCACAATAAAGAGCGAATGCGGTGTTCCGAGAACCGTGTGGCGCGGATTATGCGTGTCAATGGCATTGTTGCC
>JACROV010000062.1 GCA_016214285.1 Candidatus Omnitrophota bacterium
AAAATCTTCTCGGCTTTCTCCCGTGTCATGAGAAGATTTATACAACCATATTCTCATCGTCGTCAAACATTTTTGCATTAATTTTCAAAGACAACATCTCAAACCGACGGTTATTTGTCATACTTCTAAAGTGATACGAAATTCGGAATACAAACTTGGATATCTTGTGAATTTCGGGAGTAACGAGAAGGTTGAATTCATTCGCAGAATCTACGACACCGCCCGCCAAAAACTTTAGCGTCTTTTCGCGTTAATTTTCGCGAAATTTCGCGTCCCTCAGATTTTTCCACTCTCATATAACTCGACCAGTGCTTTCGCCGCGAGGGGATGAAACTGCGCCCCGGCGCAGTGCTTGATCTCCGCGATCGCGGCTTCTTTGCTCAGGCCCTCGCGATACGGACGGTCGGAGGTCATGGCATCAAAGGCGTCCGCGACCGCCATGATGGCCGCGGCCATGGGGATCTGTCCGTCTTTGAGGCCGTCGGGGTAGCCGTTGCCGTCGAAATGCTCGTGATGGTGATGGATGCCCTCAAGAGCTTCCTTAGGCAGCGACAAGGGCTTGAGGATCTCACTGCCGCGCATGGTATGCTGCTTCATGACCGCGTATTCGTCTTCCGTCAGCTTCCCCTGTTTGTTCAGGATCGCTTCGGGGATGGCGATCTTTCCGATGTCATGCAAAAGCCCCGCGATATAAATATTCTCAAAAAAATTCTCCGGAAATTGAGCGGCGCCTGTTTCGGCCATGTGCCGGGCGATCATAACCGAATATTCCGTGACACGGTCCGTGTGCCCGTGCGTGTAGGCGTCCTTGGCTTCGATGGTCGAACCCAGGACCTCGATCGTCTGCAAAAAAAGCGCGCGGTTACGCTCGGCCTCGCGCTTGAGGCTTTCGAAAAGCTGGGCGTTACGGATGGCCATGGCCGCGTCCGAGGCCAGCGCCGAGAAAAAATCCAGCTCTTCCTGATCGAAACGCGAAGCGTCGCGCTTCTCCCCCAGCAGAAGGACCGCCATGAGCTTGTGATGATAATACGCCGGCACGCAGGCGACGGTGTTGAGCATCTGCATCTGTTCGTGGACGCTGGAAAGGAGCTGCTGGGTGAGTTTGCCGTTGCCGTTACGGATGACGCCTTCGCGCCAGATCAGGCGGTTGATGTCCTCGGCGACGATGGCGTTACGGTTGAAGGTCAGCGACCGGAATTCTTTCCGGGTAAAAATGCGGATGACGGGGCTTTCGCTGTTAAAGCGGGTGAACCCGGCGGGGATCTTCACGCCCAGCTCGCCGCGGGAGATGTTCAGGACATAGGAATCTTTCTCCTGCTCGTAGAGGATCATCCCGGCGTGGCGGATGTGGAGCTTCCTGACGATCATGCGCACGATGAGCTTGATCAACAGCTTGGGCTCATGGATCATGATCATGCCCTTGCTGGCGGTCTCTAATTCCTTCTTGTAATCGATCTTCATTGTTAGAAGTCGTCAGTCATCAGACTTCAGTCTTCAGATTTAGTCTGACGACTGATGACTGATGTCTGACGTCTCATCATTTTTTAAGTTCCGCCAAAACGATCTTCTCCAGCTCCTCCAGCACGAGCGGCTTGTGCACGAACCCGCGCACGCCGAAGCCTTTGGCCGCGTTGACGATCTCCTCGTCGTTGACCCCGCTGACCATGATCACCCTGGTCTCATCCTGCTTGCCGCGCAGCTCTCGAAGGACCTCCACCCCGGTCATTCCCTCCATGCGCACGTCGAGCAAAACGAGGTCCGGTTTTTCCCGGCCGATGATTTCCAGCGCTTCGCGTCCCCCCGCGGCGGTCGTCACGTCAATACTGCGCTTGGCAAAGAACCGTTTCGCGAATTCGCGCACGTCCGCTTCATCGTCGACGATGAGCAGCTTTGGCATATTTTGTATTCCCCTTTCGGACTATAGACGATAGACCATAGACTATAGACCTGGCTTACAATTCCCTTTTTACAGCTTCAATAAGGCCAAACAAGGTCTTGGCAACTTCCTGCTTTCGTTCCTCGATCTTGCCGAATAACTCGGCTGTTAAATAACCTAATTTATTCGTTAAATGAAGAAGATATTCGGTTTCAGCAAGTGAGGCTCTGGCTACATATAAAAACTGCAAATAATCTTTCTGATGCTGCCGGCTGGCGCCTTCCGCAATATTACTCGGGACAGACATAGCCGCTCTTCGAAGTTGGGATGTCAACCCATAAATTTCCTCTTTAGGGAATTGCTGAGTCACTTTATAAATCTCGACAACAAGGTCATCAGCTAGCTGAAATGCTTTGATATTCTTGTAATTTCGCATCTTAAGTCTATGGTCTATAGTCTATTGTCTATGGTCTATGCCGCTATCGGCAGCACCAATCGTGTCTGCGAGCCTTTCTGGTACTCCGACGTAAATTCCACCTTCCCCCCGTGGTTCTCCTCAATGATCTTGCGGATGACGTAGAGTCCCAAGCCCGTTCCTTTTTTACTGGAGAGTTTCGTCGTGAAAAACGGCGTAAAGAGCCGTTTGAAATCTTTCTCCTTGACGCCGATACCGTTATCTTTGATAAAAATTTCCAGGTGATTTCCCTCTTCTTGCGCGCTGACCTCCAGCCGCCCGCGGTACCCGGGCTCCTTCATTTCCTCTTTTCTCTGCATCATGGCGTCGTAGGAATTGTCGACCATATTGAAGAAAACTTCCTGGAGCTGGGTGAAATTGCCGCGGATCCTGGGGATGACGCCGTTAAAATCGCGCGCGATATCGATCTGGTTTAACTTGATCTTGAATTGCGCCATCTCCAGGGCCGCGTCGAGGAGCCTGCCCAGCTCGATGGCGGTGAAACCCTCATCGGTCTTGCGCGAATATTTCAAGAGCCCCTCGACGATCTCCCCGCCGCGCTTGACGTTCTCCTGGATCTTCCCCAGAGAAACTTCCATTTCCTCGTAGACCTTCTTCGCTTCCGGCGGCAGGGCCTCCCGCGGCTGGAGCTTGATCGTGTCTAAAGCGTCGCTGGCGATGAACCCCATCGCGTGCAGACGGTTGTTGATCTGGTGGGACAACCCGTCGGCCATGGTCCCGATCGTGGCCATTTTTTCGGCTTTCATCAGCTGGTCGTGGGTCTTTTTCATGTCCTCATAGAACTGCGCGTTTTCTATAGCAAGCGCCACCTGGTTGGCGAGGATCGAAAAAACAATGAGGTCGTCCTGGCTGTACAACTTGCCGGACCTTTTCCTGCCCAGGACCAGGACCGCGATGAGATCTTCTTCGATGAAACTGGGGACCAGCAAGGCCGCATCCAGCTCTTCCATGACCTTGCCGATCTCCTCCAGCACTTTGTCCTGGAAGTCCTGGCCGCGCTGTTTCACTTCATCATAAACAAGCGGCTCCCGGTGCTGTTTCAGGTATTGGATAAGCGGAGCATCCGCCGGGATAAAACTTACCCGCTTGTCAGACAGCGCCCATCCTTGAGACGCCTTTAAAACATACCGCTCCGCGGGCCGGTGTGTAAGATAAACTTCACAGTGCTCGATCCGCACCGTGCGCGTGACGATGTTCACGGTCAATTTCAGTAACCGGTTAAGATCCTTGACCCTCCCCATCCCCAGCGACGCCCGGCGCAGTGTCGTCTGATACCGCCGCTGTTCCTGTAAAAGCCGGTCTTCTGCTCTGCGTTGGATATAAAGATAAATTGATGGCCCCACCGTGGCTAAAACAGTGGAGCTAACAAGCGGCGCCATCCACCACATCTCTCCCATTAAATTTCTTAAATGCTCTCGCCACCCAAATGCCAAAACAAAAGGAATGCCAAGAATTACAGAGTAAACTGCTAGAAATATGCTAGTACGTGTAATGACTATAGATATTTCAATTAGTCTAAACCGTAATATTGCATAAGTAACAACAAATAAATATATAGGAAGCGAAGCGTTACCATATGGGTAAATGTTGAATCCCAAGATGGGGAAAAAATTCATCAGTCCCCCCATAAATCCAACTACAACACAAAATAAAAGATATTGAATTTTGGTTTTTTCCAAATAAGAATCTATTTTGAAATAGCGTTCAATCAGAAGCAAGTGGCCAATAATTACCAAACAGAGCCAAATCACAAAAAATATAAAATACAACGCATAATCTGCCTTAGCATAATAAATTGAATCGAACAAAAATTGTACTCGACTTAAAAATTGGGTTGTAGTAAAGTCCAGAAATAAAAAAACTAGCCCACCACAATAAAGCAAGGGTACAACGTATTGATGTTTCCGCTGAGTAAAAACATACGCAAAATGATAAAAAGTTACTGGGATAAAAATTACCCCTATGTGCGCTACCCTCCATGCAAACAAAGCGCTTTCGGGATCCGTACACATTGTTGTCCAAAAACTTCCATACGCCCAAGTTCCCACGCACACGTTAAAGAAAATCCAAATCCAATGGACCGAACTCTTTCGATTCAATAAAATAACGAATATTAAAATTGTCGCTGATATTCCAGTCAGTAATCCAGCATATCCAAATATATTGATATTCATATAGTGAGTAACGTAATTTAGGTTAATCATCCGTCGAAGAAAGATGAAATTCTGGTTTTATTCTTTTTCAGATTTTGCATAATATCTTGCGTCTTTTGACGAAGTTCTTCTTTATTCGTCGCTGTTGAGGCGTTTAG
>JACROV010000073.1 GCA_016214285.1 Candidatus Omnitrophota bacterium
GACCAACGCTTTAAAGTGCTGCCCATATTGAACGCGGGCTTTGACGTCTTGAGGGAAAAAACCTTTATGCTCTTTGGCACAAACCGGACACCGTTTTATCTCAGCGCGATGCTCAGTGACCTCAAGCTCAACCTTGGGCAGGTCAAAAACCTGGCGCCGCTCATAGTCGATCAACGGCGCCTTTTCCAGGATGCGCCCGCATTCACATCGGCTTGGGACACGGTGCCATTGCACGTGATTCGGCTCTTTGACCATTTTTAACGTCGTGCCTTCGTGCCCGGGTTGTCCGCCCGGATTGCGATCGCTCGGCTTTCGCAGGCTTTGGGGATTCGGCTTCAGGAATCCGTCACTGCTCGGCGGCTTGCTGCTGTTACGGCTGTTCTTTGCCAATTGTTGCTCGAGTTCGCTGACTCGAATTTTTAACTCATGATTCTCTCGTTGGAGTTCTACAATCGCTTGGCTGAACCCACAGAGAACCTTGACCACAGCCTCCGGGCCTGATTCATAAATTTTTAATGCCTCTTCTCGTGTTAACGCTTCCATGCCTAACACTTTAGAAGAAAAAGACATCAGATGTCGAGCTTAAAAACATCTTTTTTCAATGACCGGTTTTTTAACCTGAGTAGTTACAATCAGTGACAAAATTGACCGGCCCATGAAATTGTCCTCCCAAAACGCCCGGCACACCCTGGGATACATGATCCTCATGACACTCATCATCTCATCATGGCAGGGATCAGAAAGAACGAAAAAGCGAAATGATCAAACTGACAAAAAAACAGGCAATTCAATATAAACAAAAATGGGCCGCCGTAAGGGCGGTTGAAACCCGGGAACTTCAAACCACTCCGATGCCATTGAAATTCAAACAGCTTTGCTGGCTCATGAATTCCTTTCGTTTTTCAGCACCTGATCCAAAAGAGGAAAAGGAAATTGAAGAAGTAAGAAAGCGCTGGATAACGCTCAAAAAAAAGTTTAGAAAATTAACATGAAATTATCCCAAAACGCCCGGCCCCGCCAAAAGCGGGGCCAGCACACCCTGGAATACCTGATCCTCATGACACTCATCATGGCCGGGATCATCATCGGCGGGCCCTACGTCATCCGTTCCTGGAACGCGCAGATGAAAGGCTGGGAAGACTCCGTGGTCGACTCCATGACCGATCCCCTCACCGAGGCCCCGTCTAACATCGTCACCATAACCGGCTGCGACTTTGTGAGCTGGGGGAGTTGCGGTTGGGGAGATTGCTGCGGCAAGGGGTATGATTGGTTCGACGAGTCCATAGATTGTACCGCACAGCAATTACTACAGCGGGGAGTATTCAGTCCACCGGACTGCCAATTAAGCGACACTTCCATAAACTTCGGTCTGATTGCCCGGTGCGACACCAACGACGCGAACCACTGTTGCACGTCGTGGGCGGCGGTCACTTCCGGATGCAACCCCGACGATCTTACTGCCGTCTGTCCCACGGATTCCGACTGCGGGGTCAATGCCGTCAGCATTACCGGTGTACGCGCGGACGGGCAGGCCGGATGCGAAGACGGCGCCTACGGACAAACACATACCTGCGACACCGGCTACACCGAAACCGAATGCGTGGCCGATCCCGACTGCGCCTTCACCTGCGGCGGGTTGTTAACCGGCTCTTCTACCTTTAATGGAACTACTTCACCTCCTACTCTACAATATGCGACTTTCTGCACCGGGGATAACGCGGGGCTGTCGGGAGACACAGATTATGTTATCACGGTTACCTGTACATCGGCAAAATGCGAGTTTGTCTGCAACCCGTCATTTGTTTCTTATGGTACTTATTGCGGCTGTCCTTCGGGACAAACTGTTGTAGACGGGGTGTGCGTGTGCGCCGACGGTTATGCCGTCCAGGGCGTCTGCCCTGACGGGTATTGCTTGCAAGGCCCGTGCGCGCTTTGGGGTTCTAACTACTGCCTACACTAAATAAAAGGAGACGAACGATGAAAAATTCTATTTTATTCAGCATCCTCGCGGGCGGGGCGTTATCGCTGGCCATTGGATTTTTGGGGCAGTATATCTTTCAGCCCAAGAATGTCGAAGGACAATGTATAGAGGTACCAGCAGCTGTTACTTGTAATTGGTCTGGTGACAAACTTATAACTCTCACCAACCCGAACGCAGAATGTTGCCAACACACGATTACATGCAATAGCGGCCGGGTTACCAGAATTAATATATAAAAATAATTCCGAGCAATTCCGGTAATTCCGGGAAGCTCAAGGCTCAAGGGGACAGAAATTATATAACACTTTGTTAGACAACTTGGGAAAGCGTGGTATAGTTATTTACAGAAAGGGGAAAACAAGAATATGGTCAAAATAAATATGAGAGAATTTTCTCACAACATAGCGCAGTACATAGAGCGCGCCCGCCGGGGGGAGAAAATTGTTTTAATCAAAAGGCGGAAGCCTGTTGTTGATATTATGCCGCATAATGAATGTCCTGAGAAGCCTGGATGGAAAAGAAAGATAGATAAAATTTGTGCGCGAGGAGAGACGTTTGCCCGGACAGTGGTTAAAATGAGGCAAGAGGAAAGATCGTGAACGCGTTCATCGATACTTCAAGTTTATTCAAAAAATATGTAAAAGAAAGCAATTCGGAAAAGTTTGACAAAATTATTCAAAAACTTGATGAGATCGTCGTATCCCCGGCGACGTTGATTGAATTGCACAAGTCCGTTCAAAACCGGTTAAAAGGCCGTTTAATTACGGAAGATGAATCCAGGGGGATTTTAAACGAAATTGTCAGGGACTATCCCTTTTTCCAGATCGTGGAATGGAGCGGCGCCATGGAAAAAACAGCTATCTGCCTGGTCAACAAATATGATTTAAAGACGCTTGATTCCATCCAGTTGTCCTGCGCGATAATATCCGCCGCCGATCAATTTATTACCTCCGATATCCGGTTGTCCAAAGCCGCAGAAAAAGAAATAAAGCGCGTGCTGTTCGTATGAAAAATAGCGGAACACATACTTATCGCTGACCTTGACATATTCCTTGAATACGATATGCTTATGGTATGATAAATAATCATACCAGGAGGTGACTATGGCATTCGCGAAAGTCGCTATCACCATGGACGAAAAATTGCTGCAAAGAATCGATCGTATGGTAAAAAAACATGTATTTCCAAATCGCAGCAAGGCTATCCAATGCGCCGTGGAAGAAAAAATGATGAGTCTGGACAAAAGTCGTCTCGCCGAAGAATGTTCGCGTCTGGACCCGAAATTCGAACAGACGTTGGCTGATGAGGGTATTTCATCGGAGAGCGAAGAATGGCCAGAATATTAAGAGGGGACATCATCCGGGCCGACCTGAATCCAGCGGTTGGGAAAGAACAGGCCGGTCATCGACCGGTTCTTGTCATAAGCCAGGATATCTTCAACGAGCGTTCCGGGACAGTGATTGCGTTGGCCTTGACAAGTCAGTCCCAGCAAGCCGGTTTCCCTCTGACTTATGAACTATCGCTCAAGAATTCATCAAAGCGATCCTGGGTCAAAATAAGTCAAATCCGGACGTTGTCGGTTAAGCGGCTTGGGAAAAGGATCGCCCGGGCAACCCCGGAAGCGATGAATCAAATCATTGATGGGCTTTATGAGATCATTCGGGGGTAATTCCGGGCATTTGCCCCTTTCTTGTTTCTTCTTCCCGTTGACTGTTCCCGCCGTTTGTGTTACTTTATTCTACTTCAGTAAAGGCCAAGGAGCTCAATGATCAAAGATCGTCTGGCAAAAGTCCATAAAGATATCGAGGCTGTTTGCAAGCGCATCGGCCGCAATTATAAGGAAATCATCCTTGTCGGCGCGACCAAATACGCGGACGCCGCCCAGATCAAGGAAGCCGCCGCGGCCGGGCTCAAGCACATCGGAGAAAACCGCGTCCAGGACGCCCTGGAGAAGTTCGCCGTTCTGGACCAGGAGCACGTCCACGCCACCCGGCACATGCTGGGACACCTGCAGACCAACAAGGCCGGGGACGCCGTCGAGATCTTCGATCTGATCCAATCCGTAGACAGCATCCGGCTGGCCGATGAGATCGAAAAACACGCCGTGAAACTCAACAAGATGGTGGAGGTCCTGGTGGAGGTCAACACCTCCGGTGAAGATCAGAAATTCGGTGTCCTTGAAGCTGAAGTTTTGCCCTTGATCGAAGAGATCAGCCGCTGCGAGCACATCCGCCTTTCGGGGCTGATGACCATGGCCCCGTATACGCCGGACAAGGGGATCATCCGCAAGTGTTTCCGCGACCTGCGCGAACTTTTCGATGCCGTGGAAGACGAGTACGCCACCCATCCGCGCGTGGCAATGAAATATCTCTCGATGGGCATGACGGAGGATTACGCGATCGCCATCGAAGAGGGCTCGAATATGGTGCGGATCGGCAGGGCGATTTTTAAAGAGGCGTAAACGATAAGTCGTCAGTCGTCAGCTTTCAGTCTTCAGACAGCAGTTGACTGAAGACTGAAGACTGACGACTGATGGCTGACAGCTAAACCAGGGGATTACAATGTCAAAGATCGGTATCATCGGCGGTGGGAACATGGGTTCGGCGATCCTTGCGGGGATCGGCCGCAAGTTTACCGTACGGGTCTGCGAGCAGGATGCCAGGCGCGCCGGATTATTAAAGCGCCGCTTCGGCGTGAAGGCCGCGGATCTGGCAACGGTTGCCGCCGGATCGCGTATTATTATCCTCGCCGTCAAGCCGCAGAATTTTGACGAAGTCCTGGGCCGGCTGCGCGGCCGTGTACGCCAGGATCAGTTGATCATATCGATCGCCGCGGGAATTACTTGCCGTTATATCGAACAACGTTCAGGACAAAGAATTCGCGTAGTACGCGCGATGCCGAATCTTCCGGCGCAAGTCGGCGAGGCTGTTACGGGAATTTGCCCGGGCAAGTTTGCGACATCAGCGGACGTGAAGACGGCCCGGCAGATCTTTAATTGTATCGGGAAAACGGTTATTGTCGATGAACGCTTGATGGACGCGATCACCGCCGTCTCAGGCAGCGGGCCGGGATACATTTTTTATTTTGCCGAATGTCTGGAAAAAGCGGCCCGGTCGATGGGATTAAGCCCGACGATGGCGAGGGAACTGGTGACGCAGACATTGAAGGGAAGCGCCCGGCTTTTAGAGCGATCCGGCGAAGGCGCGGATGTCCTGCGCGGCCGCGTGACCTCCAAAGGCGGCACGACGCAGGCGGCGCTGGCGGTTCTTCAGAAGCATAAGATGGGAAAGATTCTTCAGCAGGCGCTGGCGGCGGCGAAGAAAAGGGCGAAGGAATTATCAAAATAGTCGTCAGACGTCAGCTTTCAGTCTTCAGACAACAGTTGACTGAAGACTGACGACTGATGACTGACAGCTAAACCAGGAGTTTAGAATGGCTAAAGTCGGCATCATCGGCGGCAGCGGGCTTTATAAAATGGAAGGCCTCCAGAACAGCGAGGAGCTGATGGTCTGGGACACGCCTTTCGGGCCGCCCTCGGACCATTTCATGAAAGGCGGGATTGACGGTGTGGAAGTTGTTTTTGTCGCCCGCCACGGCCGCGGACATCACATCTCCCCTGGCGAAATAAATTACCGGGCGAATATTTTTGAGCTCAAGCGTCTTGGGGTGGAGGCGATCATTTCTGTTTCAGCCTGCGGGAGCATGAAAGAAGAGATCAGGCCGATGGATTTCGTGGTGCCGGATCAATTTATCGATCGCACCAACAAAGCGCGGGAATCGAGTTTTTTTACCGGCGGCATCGTCGCGCACGTTTCCATGGCGGATCCGGTTTCGGAGGAATTGACTTCGGTCCTCATCGGATGCTGCCAGGAAGCCGGCGCGACCGTCCATCCGCGGGGAACGTACTTGAATATGGAAGGCCCGCAGTTCTCCACGAAGGCCGAATCCAACCTTTACCGCAGCTGGGGCGTTGACATCATCGGCATGACGAACATGGTGGAAGCCAAGCTCGCCCGCGAAGCGGAGATCGCGTACGCTTCGTTGTGCGCCGTGACTGATTACGATTGTTGGCATTCCGGGCACGAGAGCGTCACCGTGGATATGGTCATCGCGTACCTAAATAAAAATATTGAAACGGCCAAGAAGATCATCCGCCTGGCCGTTCCCCGTGCGGGGAAGATCAAGCAATTCGCCGCCCGGGACGCCTTGAAGCACGCCATCATGACCGACCCGGCCAAGATCCCGGAACAGAAGAAGAGGGAATTAAGTATTATCATTGGGAAATATATTCAGTAACCAGTAACCAGTAACCAGTAACCGGTAACCAGAAACCAGAAAAACAGAAATAATATAATAGGGTTATGCCCTTGACTACCACTTCCAGCATACTATGGGCACGAAATCCTGTTGCACTGTTCATCAAAGGCATAACCCTATAATATAATTCTGGTTACTGGCCACTGGTAGCTGGTTACTCATTCAAATGGACTATCAGAAGACTCTCAACTTACCGAACACCCCTTTCGCCATGAAAGCGGGGTTGGCGCAAAAAGAACCCGCCTATTTAGAGAAGTGGCAGAAGGAGTCTTTGCAGGCCGGGATCCGCGCCAAAGGCAAAGGCCAAAAACGCTTTATCCTCCACGACGGCCCGCCGTACGCCAACGGCGACATCCACATCGGCCACGCGCTCAACAAAGTCCTCAAGGACATGATCGTCAAGTTCAAGACCATGCAGGGGCTCGACAGCCTTTACGTGCCCGGCTGGGATTGTCACGGGCTTCCTATCGAGCATCAGCTCTTCAAAGAATTAAAACAGAAAAAAGGCGAGATCGATTGCGTGGATTTCCGCAAGAAGGCGTACGCCTACGCGATGAAATACGTCGAGATCCAGAAGACGGAATTCAAACGGCTCGGTATTTTTGGCGAATGGGACAATCCGTATTTGACCTTGAGCCGCGACTACGAATGCTGGATTCTAAAATCGCTGGCCACATTGCATGTCAAAGGGTACGTTTACCGCGGACTCAAACCCGTCAACTGGTGTTTCCAATGCGAGACCGCGCTCGCCGAGGCGGAAGTCGAGTATGAAGATCATACCTCGCCGTCGGTGTATGTAAAGTTTGAAGTAGGTGGTAAACACTTGGTTAATGTTGGGGAATTGGGAAATAAAAAAGCATTCTTGCTGGTCTGGACGACGACACCGTGGACATTGCTCGCCAATATCGCCGTGGCAGTTAATCCATCCTTTCAATATTCGCTGGTGGACATCGGAGATGAAGTCCTGATTGTAGAGAGTTCATTGTGCGCAAGAGTTTTAGAGAAGGCTGGAATCAAGAAATTTAAAGTTATTGAAGAACTTTCAGGCATGCAACTAACGCCTTTGTCTTATCGGCATCCGTTTGGATTGCGTGATAATTGTCGTGTCGTGACTGCTGATTATGTCACCAAAGAAGATGGCACGGGGCTGGTACACACGGCGCCCGGCCATGGGCAGGATGATTTTCAGACGGGATTGAAGTACGGGCTGGAAGTGCTGATGCCGGTCAACGACAGCGGTGTATATACAAAGGAAGCTGGGCATTATGCCGGCGAGCATGTATTCAAGGCCAATGAGAAAATCATCGAAGAATTGAAATCGAAAGGTGTCCTGTTCGCCAGCGAGAACGTGACGCATTCATATCCGCATTGCTGGCGCTGCAAGAAGCCGATCATCTTCCGCGCCACGAAGCAGTGGTTCTTGAAGATCGATCACGATAAATTGCGCGAACGTCTTCAAAAAGTGATCGCAAACGACGTGCAATGGATCCCGCCCAGCGGCAAGGAACGCATCACGGCCATGGTGGCCGGGCGCCCCGATTGGTGTTTGTCCCGTCAACGTTATTGGGGCGTGCCGATCCCCGCGCTTGTTTGTCACGGATGCAGGGACGAACATAAATTATTTCCTGAAGTTATCGAGCATTTCGCGAGAATCGTCCAGAAAGAAGGGACTGACGTCTGGTTTGAAAAAGACGTCAAACAACTTATTCCCGCAGGGTTCCGTTGTCCGGATTGCGGCGGGACCGATTTTAAGAAAACGCACGACATTCTGGATGTCTGGTTCGATTCCGGGGTGAGCCACCAGGCCGTTGTCAAAGCCATGATGGGTATGGAGCTTCCCATTGACCTTTATCTTGAAGGCTCCGATCAGCATCGCGGCTGGTTCCAGTCGTCATTGATCCCCGCGGTCGCGATGGAAGGCAAACCGCCCTTCAAAGGCGTTTTGACGCACGGTTTTGTCGTCGATGGAGCGGGGCGCAAGATGTCCAAGTCGCTGGGTAACGTCATCTCGCCTTTGGACCTGATGAAAAATAGCGGCGCCGATATCGTTCGCCTTTGGGTCGCGTCCAGTTCTTATGAAGAAGACATCCGGATCTCCAAAGAGATCCTGGAGCGCCTGACCGATAGTTACCGCAAGATCCGTAACACCTTCCGCTATCTTTTGGGGAACCTTTACGACTTTGACCCGACGCGAAACACGCTGGCGTACAATCAGTTGTTTGATCTGGACCGCTGGGCGCTGGGCCGTCTTTACACGACGATGGGTGAGTTGAAGGCCTCTTTTGAGCATTATGAGTTCGCGAAGGTCACAAAAACAATTTATACCTTCTGCAACGAGGATCTGTCCAGTTTTTATCTTGACATCCTAAAAGATCGGCTGTATACTTCTGCGGCAAATTCACCTCAAAGACGAAGCGCGCAAACAGTTCTTTATCATATCCTCAATTATCTGGTCCGGGCGCTCGCGCCGGTGTTGAGTTTCACGGCGGAGGAGATCTTTGAATCCATGCCCAAAGATGCCGGTACAAGATCGGCTGCCAGCGTTCATTTATTGGATTGGCTGGTCACGCCGGAAGAATGGAACAGCCGGGAAATTAAGGAAAAATTCGAACGGTTGGTGGCGATAAGGCCCGATGTCCTTAAAGCCATCGAGGAAAAACGTAAAGCCGGAGAGGTGGGAAGTTCGCTGGAAGCGAAGATCCTCATCAAGACCGGCAGCCAAAGCGAACACGATTACCTCAAGAAGCACGAAGACACGCTTCCCGCGGTATTTATCGTTTCCCAGGCCGCCGTTGAATATGTCCCGAATTTCGGAGAACCCGCGGCGGGAAGTTTCGCGCGGCAGGTCGTCGTCCAAAAAGCCGACGGCCACAAGTGCGGCCGCTGCTGGAATTACCGCACCGATGTCGGCGATAGCCCCGAACATCCGAGCTTGTGCGGACGTTGTACAGCAAACGTAAAGTCCCGACGTTCTCTTGATAATTCTGTAATGTAGTCGGGACTCCGATTTCAACAATAAATATTTAGGAAACATCGGAGGAGTACGCGCATGACGCAGACAAAGTTGGATAAAAAGAAACTGGAACTTTACAAGAAGCTCCTTCTGAAGCTTAAGGAGGATTTTCTCTACGATATCAACAATATCGCGCAGGGACATAACGGCGGCGTGGACAGCGAGTCGCGGGATGTTTCCGGCCACGTGCAGCATATGGCCGATGTCGCCACCGATATGTATGACCGCGAGTTCAGCATGGGGTTAGCTTCCAACGAACGGGAAGTCCTCCAAAAGGTCGACGTCGCGTTAAAGAAGATCAAAGATAAAAATTACGGCCTTTGCGTAGAGTGTTCCAAGTCGATCCCCGAAGTGCGCTTGAAGGCCCTTCCTTATGTTGAAACCTGCTTGAAGTGCCAGGAAAAGATCGAATTCGAACGAAGATGAGGGATTTGAAAGGATCTCAATGGAGCGTCTCGCTGGCGGTACTCGTCACCTTCGCCGTTATCTTCTTTGATCGTATCACGAAGTTGTTTTTTATCGGACTGCTGGGCTTAGGCGAATCTTTACCCTTTATTCCTCACGTTCTTCACGCGACCCTCGTTCACAATACCGGCATCGCCTTCGGTTTTTTCCGCGACCAAGGCATCGTCTTTATCATTATCCCCGTCATCGCGATCATCCTTTTGATTTTTAACGTGTATTATTACCGCCAGAACAATGAAGTCCTCAACCGACGTTATGTGGCCGCCTTTTCTCTGATCCTGGGAGGGGCGATGGGGAATCTGTTCGACCGGATCGTGTATGGATACGTGATCGATTTTATCGATCTTCGCATCTGGCCGGTTTTTAACGTCGCCGACAGCGCGATTACCATCGGCGCCGTGATCATCGCCTGGCAATGCTTTCAGCTGTCAGAAAAATAAAATGAAGAAACCAGTAGCCAGTTACCAGTAACCAGAAAGATTATCAAGAAATTTTTTCTCCGGTTTCAAGTTGCTGGTTTCAGGTTACTTTCAACCATGTTCCCCGTCATCTGCCAATTCGGTCCCGTCACTGTTTATTCCTACGGCTTCATGCTGGCCGTCGCCGCCTTGGTGTGCACTTTTCTGGCCTCGCGCGACGCGAAAAAGATCGGCATTGCGTCCGGAGTTATCCCTGACTTTACTTTCTGGACGGTTGTCGCGGGGATCTTGGGCGCGCGGCTTTTTTATATCCTGCTTAATTTTCGTTTTTTCATGGACCATCCGCTGGAGATCGTCATGATCCAGAACGGCGGCTTGGCCTGGCATGGCGGATTGATTGCGGCAACAGTTGCCGCTATCCGGTTTATTCGCAAAAGGGGTCTGCCTTTAGCGACGATGCTTGATCTGATCGCGCCTTACGCCGCGCTGGGGGAATCGATCGGCCGGATCGGTTGTTTCTTAAATGGCTGCTGCTTCGGACGGGAAGTCGCGTGGGGAGTTTATTTTCCCGTTCATAACGCGCGTCTTCATCCTACCCAGCTTTACGCGATGGCTGGGCTGTTCATCCTTTTTTTCATCTTGCGGCATTATCGCAAAATCGCCTCCCTCAGGGAGCCTGCCGGCAAAATTCCCGGGGATGTTTTTGTCCTGTATCTGTTCGGGGCTTCATTGTTGAGATTCGCCATCGAATTCTTCCGCGCCGACCATTACGTCCTGGTTTTGGGATTAAGCGTTTATCAATGGGTCTGCGTCGGCCTGATAGCGGCCGCCGTTTATGTCCACCTACGCCTTAAAAGTCGAACCCGAACACGATCGTGAACGCCTGGACGTCTATTTGACGCAGGCGCTCCCCGATATCCCCTCGCGCAGCTTTGTCCAGAAATTTCTGGAGGCCGGGTCCGTCCTCGTGAACAAAAAGCAAGCCAAGGCCCATTACAAAGTGCGCGCGGGTGATAATATCAACGTGGACGTCGCGGCCGAATTTTTGGATCCGCGCCCTGTTCCCCCCGAGAATATCCCCCTGGATATTTTTTACGAAGACGAATTTTTGCTGGTCGTCAATAAACCGGCCGGCATGCTCGTTCATCCGGCGCAGGGACATTATTCCGGGACGCTGGTCAACGCGCTTTTGTTCCATTGCCGTCAGCTTTCGGATTTTCCGCCGAAGGCGGACCCGCCTCCGGCGGGTAATATCGCCATGCGCCCGGGGATCGTGCACCGTCTGGACAAGGAAACCTCGGGGCTGATGATCGCGGTCAAGGACAATCAGACGCACGCGCAGCTCGCCCGCCAGTTCCAGAAGCATAAAGTGAAAAAACAATACATCGCGCTGGTTGAAGGCGAGGTGGAGTTTGACGAAGGCATCATCGACGCGCCTTTGGGCCGGCATTCTGTCCATCATGACCTGCGGGATGTCCAGTACAATGACGCGGCCAAAGACGCTGTCACGTTCTATCGTGTGATCAAGCGGCATAGAGGCGTCACGCTGGTTTCTCTTTTCCCCAAAACCGGACGGACGCACCAGTTGCGCGTGCATATGAACCATATCCATCATCCGATTCTGGGCGACGCGAAATACGGGCGCAAGGGAAGTTTCCCTCGGCTGGCCTTGCACGCCCAGGCGATCGGGTTTGAACATCCGCACTGGAAGTGTTTTCTGGAGTTTTCCTGCCGGCCGCCGGGAGAATTTCTTAAAAAAGTGGAGTTGTAATGGAAATCGGGAAATCAAATTCTAAGCTTTACTTGTTTATTTTTTTACATATAATGTAAAATGTACTTAGGGAAACCCACCAATAATTAAAGAGGGAAGACAAAACTATGAATCCAAACAAAAATTCCTCCGGTAAAGTTCTTGTCATTTTTCTCGTTATTTTTGTCATTCTTTCGCTTTCGCTCGCCGGTCTCGCCATGTTTTTCTTAAGCAAGGAAAAAGAGAGAAGAATATCCACGGAAACCGCCCTGCAACAGAGCGTTGCCAGCGCTGCGAAACTTGAGGCCAAGCTGCAGGACGCCATTAAGCAGGGGTTTCTGTTGCAGGAAAAAAATAAAGAGGCCGACGAGAAGATCAACGGCCTTCTGGATGAATTGGAGCTGCAAGAAGGCATCCGCGAAGAATTAAAGAAAGAAAATCAGGCGCTTAAAGAAAAGTTTGAGAAAGAAACCAAGGCCAAGGCGGAGTTGCAGGAAAAGCTGGCCAGCAATGCCGAGGAGGCACAAAGGTTACCCGAACTGGAGGCACAACTGCAGACCGAGCAAGGTGCCCGTCGGGAACTCGAGCAAAAATTGAGCGCGGCCGAAGAGCGCGCGAAAACGCTGGAAGAGGCCCTGGCCAAAATGCAACAGCAAGGCGTCGAGTCGCCGGCCCCGGTTCCGGTGGAAGCGGCCCCGGAAGCTCCACAAGTGGAGGAACCTCAACAGCAAGAAACACCCGTTATTAAAAAAGAAAGTTCCGGGAATAAAGAGGAGATCCAGCTGGAAAAGATCGTGGTCGCTCCCGCGAAAGCAGCCCCGGAGGGCCGTGTTGTCATGGTCGATACCGAAACGGAATTTGTTATTGTTAACCTTGGCGCCAACCACGGCATCAAGGAGGAGCAGGTTTTGGCCGTTTCCCGCGGGAAAGACCTTCTCGGAGAGATCAAGGTCACACGCGTCCAGCCGGAGATGTCCGCTGCCGATTTTATCCCGCCTTTGACAAGCCGGCAGGTCCGCAAAGACGATTCTGTCGTTATCAAATGATCCTTCAGGTTGAACCCACATCCGCCCTGCGTGGAGCCGTGCGGCTTCCCGCTTCAAAATCCCATTCTATCCGCGCGTTTTTGATCGCTTCGTGCGGCGGCACTTCGCGGATCCGGTATCCATCGGATTGCGACGACGCGAAGGCCGCCATGCGGGTCGCGCGCGAGTTAGGCGCGGCCGTGACGCGCCTGGGATCCGGCGCGTGGCAGGTCACAGCCAATGCCCATCCGCCCCGATTGTCTTATATCAATGTTCGGGAATCCGGTACCGTTTTGCGGCTTCTTTTGCCTCTGGTCGCGTTGCATGGTTCGAAAGCCGTGATCGATGGGCAAGGAACGCTTAAGGGGCGCCCCAATCTTTTTTTGACGCGCGCGTTGCGCGCCATGGGCGTGCGCATCCATGGGACAGGAAAGAATGAAAGCGTGCCAATACGTTTGACCGGAGGAATTCTTCGCAGTGGCGATGTCCGTATCGACGGCAGTCTTAGTTCCCAATTTATATCCGCGTTGTTGATCGCTTGTCCGCAACTGGAGCATCCCACACGTTTGCTGGTCGAGGGCGGGAAAATGGTTTCCGCCGGTTACATCACGATGACCCGGCAGGTGCTGGCCCAAAGCGGGGTGCGTATCCGTTCAAAAGGGATGCGCCGGTATTTTATCGACGGCGATCAGGAGTTTAAAGGATTAAAAAATTTCTTGGTCCCTTCGGATTATGGACTGGCCGCTTTTTTGCTGGCCGCGGCGCTTCTTAACCGTTCCGATGTCGTGTTAAGCGGGATCTTGCGCGACGATCTGGTCCAGGCGGACCGGCACATCCTGCCGCTATTGACCAGGATGGGCGCGCGGTTTCAAAAAACGTCCAAGGCAATACGGATCAAAGGGCCGTCGCGTCTTAAAGGCGGCAATTTTTCTTTGAAGGATTGCCCGGACTTGGTGCCGATCATGGCGGTCATCGCGCTTTTCGCGCGAGGGAAAACCCGCTTGCATGATATCGGCCACGCGCGCGCCAAGGAATCCGACCGGATCGGTGATCTGACCCATGAGCTACGCAAGATCGGGGCCCGTATCGAAGAGAAAAAGGGCGAAATGGTCGTGCATCCGCAACCAAAATATCGGACAGATTGCCTGTTGGACCCTCACCGCGACCACCGTTTGGCCATGGCCTTTGCCGTCTTAGGGACAAAAGTCGGTGCGCGCATTAAGGATATTGAGTGTACGGCCAAGTCCTATCCGGGATTTACGCGGGATTTTCGATCCCTCGGGGCCAAAGTTCGTAAAATGAGAAAATAAAATAGATAAATATAAATATAATCGGCCCAATATAAATATAAATACTATTGACAGCATTTTTCTTTTCATATATTATTCACGTAAAGCAACCCCGGACGCGGACGGGATAATTTTCTTATCTTAAAGGAATTACAGATGTTACAAAAGTTTCTTAAGCTTGCCTCCAAAGCCTTCAATTATTTCATCGGATTATTTTCCAACGATATCGGTATCGACCTCGGTACGGCCACGACGTTAGTGTATGTCAAGGGTGAAGGGGTTGTCCTTTGTGAACCGTCAGTTGTTTCCATTGAAAAGGACACCAACCGGGTGATCGCCGTTGGCGAGGAAGCCAAGAAAATGTTGGGCCGCACGCCGGGGAACATTATCGCTATTCGGCCGATGAAAGATGGCGTTATCTCCGATTTTGAAATCACCGAGGCGATGTTGAAATATTTCATCAAAAAGGTACATAATCGTCGGGTATTGGTGCGTCCCGCCATGGTGATCGCGATACCATCCGGCATTACCGCCGTTGAAAAAAGGGCGGTCAAGGATGCGGCCGAGCGCGCCGGCGCCAGATCGGTTGTCCTGATCGAGGAACCCAAGGCGGCGGCCATCGGCGTCGGTTTGCCCGTTGAAGAACCCGCGGGCAACATGATCATTGATATCGGAGGCGGTACGACCGAATTTGCCGTTATCTCTCTGGGAGGGCTCGTTTTTTCCAAATCGATCCGTATTGCCGGCGATGAAATGGACGGCGCCATCATCGAATATCTGCGCAAGACCTATAATTTGATGATCGGGGAAAGGACGGCGGAAGAGATCAAGATCCGCATCGGCTCCGCTTTTCCCCTGGAAGAAGAACTCCAGATGGACACCCGTGGCCGGGATTTGATTTCCGGATTGCCCAAAACGATTTCCATTACATCCGTTGAAATCCGCGAGGCGTTGCATGATCCCGTGCAGACCATCGTGGACGCTTCCAAAACAACGCTTGAGCAAACCCCTCCGGAACTCGCCGCGGACTTGATTGATCGCGGCATTGTCATGGCCGGGGGCGGATCGCTTTTGCGTGGCCTTGACAAGAGGATCGCCGAGGAAACTGGCTTGCCCGTGCACATCGCTGATGATCCTTTGACGGCTGTTGTTATGGGGACCGGTCAGGTGTTGAACATGTCCAGCCGTCTGAAACGGCGCATTGTGGTAGAAACCAAGCTGGATTTCTAAACATAAAACCCGTTTTATTTACCTCCAAAGATATGCGTGTTTAGAAGAACTCCCAAGAATTTAATTTACATTTCTGTTCTGGTTGTCCCTTTCCTCGTATTCTTCTTTCGTTCCGACGTGTTGACCCCGCTGAAATTCACGCTTGTCCGGGCTTTGAACGTCCCCATTGAGATCATATCTTTCCCGTTCTACGAAGCTAAAAAGATCCTCTTTTTTCATCGTACCTTCAATGAATACCAGCGCCTGCGGGGAGAAGTCAACGTGCTCAAGGCGCGGCTGGTCGGCTTGGATGAACTCGCCGCCGAAAACATGCGGCTGGAACGGTTGTTGACATTTAAGCGAAGCCTGGTCTATTCATCCGTGACGGCCAGCGTGATCGGCAGGGACCCTTCCGGGTGGAGTTCGTCGATGATCATCGATCGGGGCAGGGAAGACGGTGTCCGTCAGGGAATGCCCGTCATCAATGCCTTGGGCGTCGTTGGGAAGATCGCCGAAGTGAGCGAAGGAAATTCCAAAGTCGTTCTTTTGACGGACCCGCAATTCAGCGTGGCGGCGCTCATCCAGGGTTCCCGGGAGATCGGTCTCGTGACCGGTTCCCTTCAGGGGGAGATCTGCCGCATGCGGTTCATCAGTTCCGACGCGCGGATCAGCGTCGGCGATAAAGTCATCACGTCCAGGCTAAGCACTTCTTTCCCGGAGGGGTTATTGATCGGCGAGGTCGTCCGGATCATCGGGGACCCGCAAGAACCATCCATCGAATGCATCATAAAACCGTTTGTTGTCTTGTCGCAGGTTGAAGAAGTCCTCGTCATCCTGCAATAGTTATGGGTAAAGCCGCCGTCATAACATTTTTTGTCGTCGTTGCGTTCGTCATTGAATCTTTGCTGTTTCATCTGGCGGGCCGATGGGCCACTCCGGATCTGGAATTGCTCCTGGTCTTGTTCTTTAACATGTATTTCGGCATCCGCTACGGCCTTGTGACCGCGGTATTGGCGGGGACCATCCGCGATAGTTTCAGCACCGGTACTCTGGGTGTCAATGTCTGTTCTTTTATCGTTGCGGCGTATATGACCACGATCCTCAAACAATATATCTATCATATGGGTTCAAGGCTCTCGCGCTATATCCTGATTCTTCTTATCATTACCACCAACGCGGTCGTCCATTATTATTTATACAGGGCTTTGGTGGGGGCGCTTTCTCCAGGGCAGGTGTTCAGGTTCGTTTTTCTTCCGGAGGCCGTAGTGACATTGCTCGTCGCGCCTTTTGTGTTCGAAGGATTGAAAAAATGCGTCTCAAGATTATTCGCCTGATTACCGGTGGTCTTTTCGGGTTCATTGCGGCCGGGTTGTTCTATACCCAGGTCATCCAGGGGGAATATTTTTTCCGTTTGAGCGTCAATAACCGCATCCGGGTCGTCCCGATGGAGGGATGGCGCGGACAGATCAAAGACCGCAGCGGCAAAGTGTTGGCCGATAACCGTCTTTCGTACGATGTCATGGTCACCCCCCAGGAGATCGGCGATGCAACAGGGTTGTTTAGGTTCTTGGGCGAAACATTGGGCGTTAAGGAACAAGCAATCGCGCGAAGATATGGAAGAAAAAAGAACGCGCCTTTCGCTCCGGTCGTTATCGCGCAGGATGTTTCCAAGGAAGAGGCCATCGTTATTGAAGAGAACAAGTATCGTTTTCCCAGCTTGTTCGTTCAGGAAAGCTACCGGAGGTTTTATCCTTTGGGAGAGAACAGCGCCCATGTCCTGGGGTATGTCGGGAAAATGAGCGTGGCCCAGCGGGACCGGTTCAGGGAATACGGGTATTCCATGGAAAGCGTGGTTGGATATTCGGGTGTGGAAGAATATTACGATAATTATTTAAGAGGCAAAGAAGGGGGGTTGCAGATTGAGGTCAACAGCCGCGGACAGCAGGTGAGGCTCTTAGGATTCCGGGAGTCCCAGAAAGGGCAGGATATTACACTGACCATCGACAGTGAAGTTCAGCAAGACGTTATTGAACTTTTGGCCGACAGAGCCGGTGTCGTGATCATCATGGATATGGACAGCGGGGAGATCCTGGGGATGACCAGTTCCCCCGGGTTTGACCCGAACATTTTCGTGGGCAGCCGTGACCCTGGAGAGATCAACCGGATCTTTGCCGATCCGCTGGCGCCCGCCATCAACCGTGCCATCACGGGGCTGTTCCCGCCAGGGTCCGTTTTCAAAGTGATCATGGCCATTGCCGGATTGGATACGAAGAAGATCATCCCCAGTACCAGTTTTGTCTGTCCGGGATTTTATCAGCTTAGAAAAGCGGTATTCCGGTGTACCCATGTGCACGGCACACAGGATCTCATCGGCGCCTTGGCCCATTCCTGCAATGTGTATTTCTATAACGTGGGATTATTGTTGGGAGTAGACGCAATTAATCATTACGCGCGGCTTATGGGCTTGGGAGAGAAGATCTCTATCGATCTGCCCTATGAGCAAAGCGGTTCCGTTCCCAGCCGGGAACAGAGACGTTTGGAGGGCAGAGGCGGATGGCATGCCGGCGATACCCTGAATCTTTCCATCGGGCAGGGCGAGGTCCAGGTGACGCCTTTGCAGCTGGTCCGGTTGATGACGCTGGTAGCGCGTAACGGTTGGATTGTCCAGCCGCACGTGATCAAGGCCGTCGGAGAGACGGCCGTTGACAAATTCACCGATGAACGCAAGGTCAAAATTGATGAGGAAGTTCTCGAGACGGTCCGCAAAGGGTTACGGGGTGCGGTTGCTGATGGGGAGGGGACCGCGCGTGTTATCGGGGATCTGCCGGATCTTTACGTCGCCGGGAAAACGGGGACCGCGCAGACATCGGGCGGTAAAAAGAACCATGCCTGGTTCGCCGGGTACGCCAAAGGGGAAGTCCGCAATATCGCGTTTTGCGTTTTGCTTGAGCATGGGGGCTCGAGTTACAATGCCTGTTTGCTCGCCAAGGATCTGCTTATGCGCATGAAAGAGAAAAAGATACTTTAGAGATATTTCTATGGGCCGCGGCCTGGAAAAGAAGATTTGGCTGTATACGATCAGTATCATGATTATCGGGCTGATCGCGCTTTATAGTGCCTCGTTCGAGAACGTCCGCGTTTCCCGTCAGGTCTTTTATGACCAGCTCGGCTGCGCGGTCCTTGGCCTCATTTTGATGTATGTGATCAGCCGGCTCGATTACCGCCATTTTTATGATTTCGCTTATATTATTTACGCGTTGAATGTCCTTTTATTGTTTTTTGTCCTGGTCAGCGGGCGTCATGCTCTGGGCGCGCGGCGCTGGATAGATATCGCGGGGATCAATTTCCAGCCTTCCGAAGTGACGAAGGTAGCCGTCATCTTTTTACTGGCACGGTATTTTAGCAAGCGGCGTCCGCGGTTCCTTTTCGACATCATCGGGAAAATGGAAGTTATTTTGATGGAGATCATATTCCCGCTTTTTTTGGTGGGTTTATCGTTGGGCCTGATCTTCAAGCAGCCTGACTTGGGCACAGCGATCGTGGTCTTTGGGATCTTTGTGACCATGCTTTTTGCCGGGGGGTTTAAGGTGCGTTATGTCCTTGGTTTTCTGGGCGTGGTCGTGGCGATGGTCCCTTTCGGGTGGCATTTCCTGAAAGGTTATCAAAAGGACCGCTTGCTGGTCTTTCTTAATCCCAACATCGATCCCCTGGGGGCCGGTTATACGGTGATCCAATCGAAGATCGCCGTTGGTTCCGGGCAAATCTTCGGGAAAGGCTGGTTCGCCGGCACCCAGACCCAGTTGAATTTCCTGCCCGAACGGCACACGGATTTTATCTTTTCCGTTATCGGAGAAGAGTGGGGACTCGTGGGCGCCCTTACGCTGATCTATTGTTATTATCAACTGATCAATTGCGGATTGGATGTCGCCCGGCAACTCAAAGACAAATTCGCCATGCTGGTGGCGGTCGGGGTGGTTTCGATCCTGATCCTTCAGGTCGTGATCAACATCGGCATGGTCATGGGATTGTTCCCCGTGGTGGGCTTGACCCTGCCGCTGGTCAGTTACGGACGCACTTCGTTTCTGGCCTTTACTATTATGATCGGTTTTTTGCTGGGATTAAACAAGCGCCGAACGGTATTTTAACCGAATTTATAATTGTGCAGTTGATATGTGTATAGTAGAATTAAACGATATGAAAAATTTTAAGAAAACAACCACCAAACAGCTGGGCGAGCTCCTGATCGAACAGGAAGTCATCAATCATGAGCAGTTGGACCTTGTCCTCGATTATCAGGACAAGAACGGCGGCCTGCTGGGCGAGATCCTCGTTTCGATGAAGTTCGCGACGGAAAAAGACATCGCGCAGGCACTGACGTGTCAATACGGGTTCCCCTATCTGCCTCTGGCGAACTATGAGATCGATCCGGAAGTGATCAATGCGGTCCCGGAGAGTCTTTGCCGTAAATTTTGCCTTATCCCCATCGACAAGATCGGTAAAAGCCTCACACTGGCGATGGCCAATCCGCTCAATTACCAGGCGACCGAGGATGTTGAACTGATCACCGGATGTACCGTCCAGGTCTTCGTCAGCACAACGACCGAAGTAAAGCAGTCCATCTCTAAATATTATTCTAAAGCCGGTTAATGCCTCCTGAGGCAACCTTGACGTTAACTTCCTATGGCATCCCTAAAAGACCGTATCAAAGAGATCCTCATCCGCGACAAGCTCATTTCCCAGGAAGACCTGCAGCGTGCCCTGGACGAGCAGAAGAAAACCGGTGAAGAATTAAACAAGATCCTCATCCGCTTGAAATTGATCGATGAGGATACATTGACGCATCTTTTGAGCCAGGACCTTGGCTATCCGCCCATCAGTATTTCCCGTTTGAAGATCGACACCGAACTTATCAAGATCATCCCCAAGGATATTGCCGTGAAATACCAGATCATGCCGATCTCCGTCATGGGTGACCGCCTGACGCTGGCGATGGCCGATCCGTTGAATATTTTTGCCATCGATAACATCAAGGCCTTGACGGGATATACCATCAGCCCGATCATCAGCAAGACGAAAGATATCGAGAAGACCATCGAGAAATATTACGGCCGGCAGGAGGGGTTTGTCGCCCCGGGTGAAAGCTTCGAGGCTATCATCAAGGACATCAAAGATACGGGGGAACTGGAACTGGTCAAAGAGGCGGTCGATCACTCCGGCGTTGAACAGCTGGGCGAGGAAGCCCCGATCATCAAGTTGACGGATACGATCATCCAGCAGGCGGTTTTGTCCAAGGCCAGCGACGTTTTTATCGAGCCGATGGAAAAATTTGTGCGCGTGCGTTACCGCATCGACGGGGTGATCCGTGAGATCGACCGGATGACGAAGGTCTTGCTTTTTCCCATCGTCTCCAGGATCAAGGTCATCGCCACGCTGGATATCTCCGAACATCGCCTCCCGCAGGACGGGCGTTTCAAGACCATTATCGGCGGCGGTCGCGAAGTGGATTTTCGCGTCAACGTGCTGCCCACCGTTTTGGGAGAGAAGGTCGTTTTGCGCGTTCTCGACCAGGATACGTCGGTCCTGAACATCGAAACCCTCGGATTTGAGCCTGGGTCCTTGAGGCGTCTGCGCGAATGCGCGGTGAAACCCCATGGGCTCATCCTGGCCTGCGGCCCCACGGGAAGCGGCAAAACCACCACACTTTATTCGATCCTCAAATACCTCGATTCGCCGGGCAAGAACATCGTGACGGTCGAGGACCCGGTCGAATACCAGATGAAGGGGATCAATCAGGTCAACATCAGGCCATCCGTGGGATTGACATTCCCGGCCTCGCTTCGTTCCATTCTGCGTCAGGATCCCAATATCATCATGATCGGAGAGATCCGCGACACCGAGACGCTCGACATCGCCGTCAAGGCGGCCTTGACGGGACATATGGTGTTAAGTTCTTTGCATACCACGACCGCGGCCGGATCCATCGTCCGCATGGAGAACATGGGTATTGAGCCGTTCTTGATCAGCTCTTCGGTCCTGGCGATTATTGCCCAAAGGCTCCTGCGCAAGATCTGTTCATATTGCAAGGAGCCGCAGGTCATTTCGCGTCTGATCGCCGACCGCGTCGGGTTGTTGAAGATAATCCATGCCAATAAAGAGGTCGAGTTATTCCGTGGAAAGGGATGCAAGCGGTGCTTTCATACGGGATATAAGGGGCGGGTGGGCATTACCGAGATTCTCACCTTTTCATCTCAAATCAAGGAGCTTGTCTTGGCCAGGGCGGGGGAGGTCAGGATCAAGGGAGCGGCGCGCGCCGAAGGAATGAAGACCATGCGCGAGGATGGTTTAGCCAAGGCCGCCGCCGGATTAACGACCCTGGAAGAGGTTTTAAGGGTCACGGCCGCGGATGAATAATTATGCCGGAAACGCTCAAAGATAAAGTCTTAAAAAGCCTCATCCAGTCCCAACAGCTCAAGCAAAAGGACATCGATGAGGCCATCGCCTTGCAGAAGAAAAAAGGCATCAGCCTGGATAAGGCCCTTATCCAGAAGGGGCTGATCAACGAGAAGGATTTGCTGGTTTTGCTCGTGCGTGAATTGAGCATCCCTTTTATCAATTTGGGTAAATACCGGATCGACCCGTCCTTAAAAGAGATCATCCCCGAACGCGTGGCCCGGCAATACCGCATCATCCCGCTTTCTTCATTGGAAAATTCCCTCACCGTCGCTATCGCGGATCCGCTGAACGTCTTTGCCATTGATGACCTTAAGCACATCACCGGTAAAGATATTGAGATCGTCATGAGCACCAGCGAGGACATTGTCCGCACCATCGACCAATATTATGGCGTGCAGACCGCGGCGACGGTCTCCGACATCAGTAAAGATATTGATGTGGGCGATTTTGAGATCGTCAGCGAACGCGAAAAAGGCGAGAGCCTGGACGCGATCGTTGATGAAAGCGAAAAGGCTCCTATCATCCGGATGGTCAACCTTATTATCAAAGAGGCATTGCGCCAGAGGGCTTCCGATATCCATGTCGAGCCGATGGCCGATCATGTGCGCGTACGCTATCGTATCGACGGTGTTTTAAGGGATATCCTCGAGATCCCGAAGGAAAACCAGAACGCGGTGACGGTCCGTATCAAGATCATGTCCCGGCTGGACATCACCTCCATCCATGTGCCCCAGGACGGGCGTTTTAAATTGAAAGTTGGCGGCAAGGAAGTGGATTTTCGCGTATCCATTCTTCCCATAACGTTCGGACACAAGATCGTCATGCGTATTCTGGATAGAGAGAGCCTGTCCATCGGGCTGGGCGGGCTGGGGTTCACCGAGAAACACGTGAAGATTATGGAAGAGGCGATCAAAAGGCCGTTTGGCATGATGCTGGTCACCGGTCCGACGGGAAGCGGAAAATCGACGACGCTGTACTCCATACTCAACACGCTTAATACCGTTGACAGGAATATCGTTACCGTTGAAGATCCGGTCGAATATCTGGTTGACGGGCTGACGCAAATTCATACCAACGCGGAGATCGGGCTTACCTTTGCCGAAGGGCTGCGGGCCATTTTGCGCCAGAGTCCGGACGTGGTGATGATCGGCGAGATCCGGGACAATGAGACCGCCGATATCTCGATTAAAGCTTCTTTGACGGGACAATTGGTCCTTTCCACGTTGCACACCAACGACGCGGCCGGCGCCCTGACGCGTTTGATCGACATGGGGGTGGAACCGTTCCTGGTCGCTTCCAGTTTGATCATGGTCAGCGCCCAGCGCCTCTGCCGGCGGATATGTGATCAATGCAAACAGCCCGTGGATATCCCCCAGGAAGTCCTCAAGGAACTGGACTATCGTTTCAAGCCCGGAGTCGTTTTTTACGCCGGCAAAGGTTGCAAAGGCTGCCTGAACACGGGTTATCGTGGACGCATGGGCATTACCGAGGTTTTAGAGATCGACGATACGGTGCGGGACATGTTGCTTAACGGAAAATCTTCCGCGGACATCAAAAAGTACGCGCGTGACAAAAAAGGGATGGAGACGCTTTGGGAAGACGCGATGGAGAAATGCGTCAACGGGTTGACCACGCTTGAGGAAGTCTTGCGGGTGACGACCAGCGAATAATCCAGGCGCGATGGATTTTTTTTCTTCGAAGAAGTGTGCAAAATAACGAATTTGATGTTACAATAAAACCAATCTTTCAGGCCGTGAACGCTGGAGAACAATGAGTATGTCGGAAGAGGGTAAAAACATCCTATGTAAAAAGCGCTTCTTGGGGGAGATCCTGCTTGAACGCAAAAAGATCGCGCCGAACCAATTAGAGTTGGCCTTGCGCACCCAGAGACGTGAAGGGGGCTATCTAGGGGAAATTTTGGTCAAGCTTGGATTCATTGAGGAGCAGGAAGTCATCGCCGCACTGGTCATTCAATGCCACCTTCCTTACATTGCTGTCGATCGCTATGAGATCAACCGTGATGTGGCCGCGCTTGTCCCTAAAGAGCTGGCCTGCCGGCACTGCATTATGCCCCTGGATCGGGTCGGTGATGTTTTGAGTCTTGTAATGCTGGATCCTCTGGATATGGACATAAGGGCCGATGTCGGGCAGCGTACCAATTGCAGGGTGGCGCCTTTTATTTCTACCCGCCGGGAAATTGAAAAAGCGATCAGCCAATGCTATCGCTAAGATCCCGCGGGGAACATTGTTTCGAAAGTCTCAGCAAGCATGCCCACGTTTAAATACGTCGCCAAGAATAAAGATTCCCGCACTATCGCCGGCAAGATCGCGGCCGAGAGCAAGACTGCCGTTATTGAAGAGTTGCGCAAACGGGAATTCGTTATTATTTCGATCGACGAGACCAAAGAAGCCGCGACCAAGCAAAAGGCGTTTCGCAGCAGGAAAGTCAAGGCTGATGAGATTGTCATTTTTTCCCGCCAGCTAGCCACTATGGTTGATGCCGGGATCCCGATCATGCAGGGGATCGACGCCTTGCAGGAGCAGGTCACGCATCCCACCTTCAAGCGGGTTCTGGTCAGTATCCGCGACGATATTCAGCACGGCAACAGCCTTTCGGCGGCCTTTGCGAAACATCCGGCCGTTTTTGACACCCTTTACGTCAACATGATCAAGGTCGGGGAAACGGGCGGCGTGCTCAGCAAGATCCTGGACCGCATTTCGTTTTATTTGGAAAAAACATTGCGCCTCAAACGCAAGGTCCAGTCCGCCCTGATCTATCCGATCGTCGTTGTGTGCATGGCCATTATCATTACGACCATTTTATTGGTCAAGGTTGTCCCGACATTCGCGGGAATTTACGCGTCGTTTAACCGCGGACTCCCGGCCATGACGCAGCTGCTCATTACCATCAGCAATGTTCTCAGACACTACTTATTATTTCTTATCGGAGGCATTATCGTCATTGCCGCGGGCCTTAAGCAGTGGCACAAAACGCCGCAAGGGGCGTTGATCATAGACCGCAGCGTTTTGCGTTTGCCCATTTTCGGGGATCTGCTGCGCAAGGTCGCTATCAGCCGGTTCAGCAGGACGCTGGCGACATTGATCCAAAGTGGTGTCCCGATCCTGGAATCGCTCGAGATCGTCGGGAAGACCATCGGCAACCGCCTGCTGGAATTGGTCGTCGAGGATGTGAAGACCAGTGTGCGTGAAGGGGAAAGTCTCGCCGCGCCCTTGAGCAAAAGCGGGGTGTTCCCGCCCATGGTGACCCGTATGATCGGCATCGGGGAAAAATCCGGGCAGATGGAGAAAATGCTTTTAAAGATCGCCGAATTCTACGATGACCAGGTCGACGCGGCCGTGGATGGTCTGACCAGCATCATCGAACCCTTGATCATCGGGTTTTTAGGCATCGTGATCGGCTTCATCGTTATCGCCCTGTTTTTACCGATCATTACGATCACTCAAATCCTCTAATGATAAAGAAAATATTTATAATTTTTTTCGTCTGCGCGTGCGCGGCGTCTTTTTCCTTTGCCCAGCCTTCCAAAGACGGCGCGCTCGACGATATGGTTTACGTGAGCCTTGAAGGATTGAAAAGCAGCTATCAGAAACTTTCTGAGCAGAACTGTCTTTTAGCTTCCGAGATCGAAGGCTACCGCGAGCATATTCGATCTTTGCAACAGGAACTGGATTCCTTGGGGCCTCCAAGAACGGGATCGTCCGTCACGCGCGGTGCCGAGGAAAAGGCAGGAGGTATGTTCCCGGGGGCAATCGATCGTCAGAAAAAAAGTGAATTGGAGATGGCTTTGGAGCAAAGCAGGAAAAATCTGCGCGCGGCGCGATTGGAGGCGGACAAGATCAAGGAAAATTCGGCCGGAAGAGCCTCGGCTATAGCTCATCTGAAAGCAAGGCAGGCGCAATTACGACGGCAGATCGCCGGCCGGCAGTCCGGCCTGGATCTTGGGGCGTCCAGAGCGTACGTCCGGCAGCTGGATAAAGAAATCGCGGAATTGAAATCGCGGCAGAGAGAATTTGGAAAAAAGCTGTCCCCTGCCCCTGACGAGGGATCCGCGGATATTAGCAGGTTTACTGAAGAGACTTTTCAGTTACGCCGGAGGTTTGTCGCCCTGCACGATGAAAATATGCGTCTTAAAAAGGAATTGTTCCGTTTCGGAACCCCCGGCGGGTCCTCCCAGCCCTGACTGATTGAGATGTCTTTTTTTCAGGTCGATTTGACAAACTAACGTGAGATGTTATACTTTAACCGGTCATAACGAAGGTGCAGTTGAAAAAGGTAAACCATCCGTAAGGGTGGGGCACAAAGCTATCCCGACGTTCCAGCTCCGCTGGAAGTCGGGACCCCGATTTTCGCCAAAGGCGAAACATCGGGGGAGGGTCCCGTAAGGGACAGCCAGTTGCCGCTGCGAAGTCTTAAGCAGAATGCGCGTGCCTATTTCCTTACGGTGGGAATAGGCTTTTTTATTGAATAATGAATTGACAAGATAAAGGGGGGTGGTAGAATTCAACCAGTTCATTGAGATTTTGATCGGACCAGCGGGATTATGATTTTTTGTCCGGATCGTAGTTTGAGAAGAGGATTTAAGACACGTAATTATATCTACATTGCCTCTTTTCGCAGATCCTGACGAGATGATGATCCGGCGGTCCGAAATGACGAACCGGAAAGGAGGATCATTCCATGAAAAGAGGCAATCAAAAGGGTTTTACGCTTGTGGAAATCATGATTGTCGTCGCGATCATCGCGTTATTGGCCGCCATTGCCATTCCGAACTTATTGAGGGCAAGAATCTCGGCCAACGATGCGCTGGCCCAGAGTACGTTACGTACTCTTTCGACGGCTTCCGAAACGTTCGCCACAGGGAACAACGGTAACTACCCAAGCAACGAGTCATCCTTAACCGGAGCGACGCCACCGTATATCAATACCGGTTACTGCACCAGGACCATAGCCGGGTATACTTATGGCTGTGCTGGTATGAGTATAGGCGGATACACATTCACGGCAACGCCTGTCACTGTCGGTACAACAGGTACGACCGTGTATACCATGACCACAGGCGGTATTTTAACGCCGTAATAAATGGCGTTTTAATACGCGTCTCTGAAGAAATAGGGGGCTCGGTCGATGAGCCTCCTATTTTTTTTGCAATAAAAATTCCCGGCAAATATTTTAATTACTGCTTGCCCGGATGCTGTTGCTCCTTTAATATACATATTATAAGAGTTCTTTTTTCACTATAAAATAAATGCGTCGCAGGTTTTATGTCTAATTTTTTGGACAAATATTTCGGGTTGATCAAACAATTCATCTCTGCGAAAGAGGAGGGTTCCTCGGTCGGCTTGGACATCGGCAACAGTGATTGCAAGTTCGTCCAAATCGAAAAAAACAATGGCGCCTTCCAATTATTACACTGGGGTATCGAACCGGTTGTTAATGACAACATTGAGTCGACGCTTAAAAAAATTCTTGATCGCCTCGAGCCGCCGTATTCTTGTGTCCACACCGCTGTTTCCGGCAAGGGAACGCTGATCCGTTACATTGTCATGCCGCGCATGCCGCTCGATGATCTGAGGAATTCCTTCGCTATCGAAGCCGACAAGTATTTCCCTTTTTCCCAAGACCGGATCTATACCGATTGTTTCATCCTGGATCCGCAGGGCAAAGATAAGAGCATGGCCGTGATGGCGGCGGCGGCCAAAAAAGAGCTGGTCGATCAAAGGGTGCAGTTGTTGACAAAACTGGGCATCCAGACGGATTTTATCGGTATTAACGCCGTTGCCTTGGTCAATGGTTTGCATGTGTTGGGGACGGGGAATCTTGCCAAAGGAGAAGATTCCGTGACCGCCCTCTTTGATATGGGAGAATCCGTCAGCAATTTGACGATCCTCGTCGACAAGTTGCCCCGGTTTACCAGGGATATCTTTATCGGCGGGCGTGATTTTACGAAAATGATCAGCAACGTCCTTGGCGTCAGCTTTGAGGAAGCGCAGCGGCTCAAACAGGACCCGGCCGATAAGGCCGAACAGGTCCTGGCGGCCTGCGAATCCTCCCTGATGAACATGATCCAGGAACTAAAACTTTCCTTCGACTATTTTATGACGGAGCGAAATTGTGAAATTAAAAAGTTACTGCTTACGGGGGGCGGGTCGCTCCTTTGCGGTATCGAGGCGACATTGGAAAAAGCGTTCGAGATCAAGGTCGGCGTATGGGATCCCGTCGCGCTGTTAAAATTATCTTCGAACCTGTCACAAGAAGAGTTCCATCGGCAATCCGTCCGGCTGGGAGTGGCCGTTGGGCTCGCATTGTACCGCTATGATTGAAATTAACCTGGTCCCGTATTCACTTCGAAAAAAGAAAAAGGGTAAATTCTCTCTGACGGAATTCAATATCCCCCTGGAGATCGTCATCGGTTTGGGAGGCGGGCTGGTCGTTTTGCTGGTCCTGGCGCATGTTTTTCTGCTTGTCATCAATATCCGCAACGTGGCCAGGCATAAGGAATTTCAACGGGAAATTGAGGCCGTTTCTCCGGAAAAACAGCGCGTGGAGAAAGTCCTGAACGAGTTGCGGGCTTTGCAAAGCACGCAAAAGGCCGTGCAGGGCATTCTTCCGGAACGCAAAATATACTGGGCTAATAAGCTGAATATACTTAGCGACAGTATACCGCGGGGCGTCTGGATCAAACGGATCAATCTTGAGGGAGATGTCCTGTTGATCGAAGGCAGCGCCATCTCAACGGATAATGAAGCGATGATCAACGTTCATCAGTTCACAGCAACTCTCAAAAGCCAGAGAGAATTCCTGGAACATTTCAATGACCTTGAGATCGGCTCCATCCAAAGGCGCAAGATCAAACAGGTGGATATTGCCGATTTTCTAATCACCGTGAGACTCAAATGAAGATAAAGATTTCCGAGCTTATCGGCAAGATAGATGAAAAGAACAGGCATTACTTTTTGATCGGCGCGCTTTTGTTTGTTTTCTTTCTGGATTATTTCATCCTTATGCGTCCGCAGTTGGTCACCTTGACAAAGATCAACCCGGAAATCAAGATGCTTTCGCGGGACATCGAGAAAGCCAGGGAAGACATTCAGAAATTGAACTTTTATCAGTCTGAAGTCAAGCGGCTGGAAAGCCTGCTGGCAGAAACCAGCCAAAAGGTCAAGTCCAGAGAGGAAGTATCCATCATCCTGGAGCAGATTTCGCGCATGGCGAACCAAAACAATGTTAAAATCGATCAGCTCATGCCCTTTATCGAGGATCAGAAAGTGCTGTTGGACGACAATAAACGGAGTTATTACGCGCTGCCGATCCTCGTCCAGGCGAGAAGCGGTTATCATGATCTGGGCCGGTTCCTGAATCAATTGGAAAAAAGCGGCCTGTTCTTGCACGTGACGTCGTTTTCGATCATCGCCGGGGAAGACGCGCGCGCGCACGCGCTTAAGATGAATCTCCAGGCCATTGTGTTTGAGGAAAAAGGCCAATGAAAAGATCACAAATCGCCTGGGTTCTCTGTCTGTTGGCCTTGGGCACGGCCTTGCTCTGCGCCTGGGCCGGGCAAGACGCTTTTGTGTATGACGACCATGGGAAAAGAGATCCGCTCTGGCCTTTGGTGAGCTCAACGGGGAACATTATCAATTACGATAAAGAATTCCAGGCCAGTGATCTGAAGATCGAAGGGATTATTCTGGCGGTCAATGGGCAAAATTTGGCCATCATCAACGGGCAGATCGTCAAAAAAGGCGATCAGTTCGGATCGCTCGCGGTTGAAGAGATCGGGAAAAATATAGTCATCCTCAGGCAGGGTGATCAAAAGTTTGAATTGAAACTTAACAAGGAGGAATAGAATGGTCATTTCGAAAAGAAGGGTTGTGCTGTTGTGCGTGTTCGCTCTTCTGGGTGGGAATGTGTACGCGCAAGGCGAGCCGCAGGCCGCCCCGGTCGCGGATAATCCGCGGGCTGTTGAGGAAAAAATGGCCGATACGCATGAAAGCAACGTCAGTTTGGATTTTCGCGACGCCGATATCGCCAATGTCCTGAAAATACTTTCCTATAAAAGCGGCGTGAACATCGTCGTCGGTCCCGAAGTGACCGGTCTGGTCACGATCCAGCTTAACGACGTGCCCTGGAAACAGGCGCTGGAGGTTGTTTTGGAAACTTACGGATATGCCTACGAGCAAAAAGGCAACATCATTACCGTCACTACGGTGGAGAATCTCAAACAGCGCAGGGAAAACGCGATCGTTCTGACCGAACAAGAGCCTGTGGAAACGAAGACGTTCACGCTCAATTTTGGAAGGGCTTCGGAGATCGTCGCTTCTATCGAGAAGATGAAATCGGAGCGGGGCAGCATCAATTACGATGAGCGTACCAATACCCTGATTGTCACGGATATTGCGCGGCGTATTGACTTGATGGACGGGGTCATCAAGAAGCTGGACCGCACCACGCCGCAGGTGCTGATCGAGGCCAAGATTGTTGAAACCAGCTTCGACAATAAGGAGAATCTGGGGATTGACTGGGTCAGTAAAGTAACTCTTTCCGGGGCTGAGCGGCCGACTACTTATCCTTTTACGAACGTATCAGGCAGTAAATATACGCCGGATGCTTTTCCCGGCGCGGAGACTACCAAGGGATCGGCCAACGCGGAATTTACCTATGGAACGCTTAATTTTACGCAGCTCCAGGCGATCTTTGAAATGTTGAAGCAGAAAACAGATACGAATATCCTGTCGAATCCCAGGATCGTGACCATGGACAACCAGACGGCCAAGATCAACGTGGGAACCCAGTACCCGATCCCCCAGTATACGTATAATGAACAACAGGCGCAACTGCAGGTTTCCGGATGGGAGTACAAGGACATCGGGATTATTTTCGACGTCACCCCGCATGTCAATAACGCCGGCTTTGTTACGCTGGACGTGCAGCCGGAAATCACAGCGATTATAGGGACCGTTGTTGTCGAGAATACTTCCCTGCCGCAGTTAAGCGTCGAATCGACCAAGACGCGGGTGATGATCAAAAGCGGAGAGACCCTGGTCATTGCCGGGTTGGTCAAAGATCAGCTTACGGATACCAAAAAGAAAGTGCCGTTGTTGGGAGATGTTCCGGTTCTGGGCTTGATATTCCAGAAATCGGAGAAGACAAATACGAAAACGGATCTGATGATTTTTATAACGCCGCAGATTATTACGCCGGAGGTCGCCCCTAAAACTTAAACAGAGGGAGATAAAGGATGAAATGTGTCAAGACTATTTCTCGAAATATAATGGTTGGTTTGATATTTTTGATTGTTTTAACCAGTATTGTAAGGGCCGATGATGCGGCTCTCTATAAGGAAGGGCTTGACTATCTTAAAAAAGGACAAAGCGATTTCGCTTTATTAAGATTCTATAGAGTTGTCCAAGGATCTCCCAAGTCTGAGTATGCGGAAAAAGCTCAATTCAAAGTAATTGAATATTTCTATCAGAGCGGGCAGTCTCTTGAATTGGCGCAGGAGGCAAAGAAATATTATGATCTTTTCCCCCAAGGTGAGAATATAAATAATGTAAAGAAAATGATTGAAGAAAACGAAGTGCGTGTTTTGCGAAAGAACGGAGAAGATGCATTCAATAAGGGGGATTGGAAAAGCTGTATTGAAAGTTTTAAAGCTGTCTGATCTTCCCCCGAAAAAGTGGACACAACGAAGAGTTGGTGGCAGTATGATAACCAGCTCAAAATCGGGAGGTGTCCAATGGAAGGGGAGAACGGAAAAAAGAAGCGATTTGACCGGGAATTCAAGGTTTCTGCGGTCA